>JALWMN010000063.1 GCA_027083895.1 Campylobacteraceae bacterium | reverse complement strand
AATTAAAAGATATTGGGCATACATTGCTGCTACTATTATCTCTTTGGTTCTCCCTTGGATTAAAATAAATGGTAACCACTTTTTTCTATTAAACTTCGATAAAAAACAGCTCCACTTCTTATTTGTTAGATTTGACATGCAAGAGCTCTATATTATGCCATTCCTACTAATGCTACTCTTTTTAGGAATTTTTGCACTGACTGCTTTTGCAGGTCGTGCCTGGTGTGGCTGGGCATGCCCACAAACAATTTTTAGGGTTCTCTACAGAGATCTTCTAGAGACCAAAATCTTAAAGATTCGCAAGAGTATTAAAAATAAACAAAAAGAGCCAGATTGGAGCAAAACTGAGAATAAGATCAAAGAGGGAATAGCAATTCTTATCTGGTCGATTCTAGCTTTCATTGCAGCTGCAGACTTTATGTGGTATTTTGTACCACCAGAAGATTTCTTTAAATATCTTCAAAATCCAAGTGAACATATGGTCATGATTGGATTTGTCATTGGAGTCGCAGCATTTCTCATAGCCGATATAGTATTTATTAAAGAGAACTTCTGTATCTATATCTGTCCATATAGCCGTGTCCAATCTGTCCTTTTTGATGAAGATACACTTATGGCAGTCTACGATCCAATCCGCGGTGGAAACATCTATGAAGGACATGGAGATGAGAGACACAAAGTTGTCAATAGTCAAAAGGAACTCTTAGCTAAAAACCCAAATGCAGAGTGTACTGCTTGTGAAAGTTGTGTAAGAGTATGTCCAACCCATATCGATATTCGAAAAGGACTGCAGCTTGAGTGTATTAACTGCCTTGAGTGTGTTGATGCCTGTACAGTAGTAATGGGTAAACTTGGAAAACCAAGCCTAGTGCAGTGGTCAAGCGAGAGAGAAACCGAGAAGCATGCTGGAAAAACACGCTACCTTCGCCCAAAAGTACTTGGATATCTTGGTGTACTAACTATAGTATTGATAGCTATGTTTGTAATGGGAAGCAAAAAAGAGCATATGCTTTTAAATATCAATAAGGATACAAGACTCTATAAAGTCTATAAAGATGGTACTGTAGAGAATAGCTATTTAGGACTTTTCCAAAATACTGATGTTAAAGCACATAAGTACTACTTTAGTGTTGATAATCCTAATATTGAGATTATAAAGCCTAGTGAACCATTTAGAATTGGACCAAGAAGTAAACGCAAGAAGGTTATTATCTTAAGAGCAAAAAAACCACTAGTAAAAGATGCTCAAAAAGATACCTCTATTCCTGTTACTATAAATGCCTACGCTGTTGATGACAAAAAGAGAATCTCTATCTTTAGAAAAACAGTCTTCATCTACCCTTCAGAGAAACACCGCAAAGAGAAGATGGCTCAATAAGCCTCTTCGTATTACACTCCACCAACTTATTTTGTTACAATATTTCACACTACATATGCTATTTTGACTATTTTATTAATTCTTTTGCGAACTCTTTTTAATTAAGACTATTTTTATCCGAATTAAACTACAATATCTCTACAAAATCAAAAATGAAGGATATAAAACATGGCAACAGTAACTTTTAAAAATGATACAGTATGTAATTTAGCAGGTAACGAAGTTAATGTAGGAGATACAGCTCCAGAAGTAACAGTAGTTAATAGTAATCCAATGTTACAAGATGAAAAAATTGGCGGTGAAGGTAAAGTTCAGTTAGTAATTGCTGTACCATCTCTTGATACTCCAGTATGCGATGCTGAGACTAGAAAATTTAATGAAGAGGCTGCAAAATTAGATGGTGTAGAGGTAATTACAGTATCTATGGACTTACCTTTTGCTGCTGCAAGATGGTGTGGTGCTGCAGGTATTGAGAATATCAAAGTTTGTTCGGATTTTAGAAATAAAGATTTCGGTAACGCTTATGGTGTTCTCTTAGCTGATGGACCACTTGCTGGCGTACTGGCTAGAGTAATCTTTGTAATTGGTAAAGATGGGAAAGTAGCTTATAAGCAAGTTGTTCCAGAGATTACTCAAGAGCCAAACTACGAAGAGGCTATTGAGGCTGCAAAAGCTGCTGCTAACGCATAATCTTATACTCAAGGGCTTTTGCCCTTTAATAGTTACCACAAAATCCAATCCAACTTTTAACTCTTTTAGCTAAAATAATAACTCAATATTAGATAGGAAGGGGATAGATGCGGCTCTTTTATCTACTTTTTTTCATCTTTGTAGCTTTTATCATAACTGCATGTACTCCTAAAGTACCCTATGGTGTCGTTGGTGGATGCTACACAAGTGAAGATTACGAAAATAAACCAGATGCGATCTTCGATCCAGCACGAGCTGCAGATAAAATAGTTGTAGATAAAAGTGAACGAAAAATGTATATCTATAAAGATGGGGAGCTTATCAAAACATTTCCTGTCTCTTTAGGTGCAAATGATTACCAAGGCGATAAGGTAAAAAGGGGAGATAAAAAAACACCCGTTGGAGAGTATACAATTTTAAATAAACGTCGCCATCCTATTAAGTATAGAGCTATGACTATCTCCTACCCAAATGCTAAAGATAGAGCAAGAGCAGCAAAACTTGGTATAGATCCTGGTGATATGATCACAATACATGGACAACCACACTGGAATGCTGATGGACATGGTGATAGCTACACACTCTCTAAAGATTGGACTGATGGGTGCATTGCTCTTACAAATAAAGATATCGACTGGCTCTGGGGAAGTGTACAACCTGGAACAAAAATTATCATAAAACGATGAAAAACTTTTCCCCTAAGCAACAAGAGAAGTATAAACGTCAAAAGTACATTAGAGCTCTCTCAAAATCTACAAAAAACCTCTTTAAGCTCTTTCGAAGCCAAGAGAGCAGCTACGAATGCTACAAAAAACGATTCTCTAAACTTAAAGAGGATATTGATAACCTCGAAAAGATCCACCTCAATAGCGAGTACTTAAGGGCTGTAGATACCTATCTAAAGCAACTCTATAAAAAGACAATCCAAGAGCAAACCTTGACTGAACAGCAGTTTCAAGAGCTAAAATCGATAGAGCTAAGTAACCTTAATCGTCTCCAAAAACTCAAAAATCAAAAAAAATATAGCAAAGAGAAATATAGAAAAGATATTTTTTAAAACTCTATCTCTTGCACTCCACTCCATGAAATCGTCTTAAATCTTTAAACACAAAATTTTACAATAAAAAGTCTCTATTTTTACATATTTTAGACACTTAAAAATGCTAAACTACACTGAAAATTACTAACAAAAGAGTGAAGAGTGCGACGATATATACTATTTATCTTTTTACCAATACTGCTATTTTCAGACTTTACACTCATTTATAAACTAGATAGTAACTTTATCCAAGAGTTCAACTATAAAGATGCTAATCATACTCTCTTTATCTTCAAAGAGGATAATAAAACTTTTGAAAAACTCCTTATTACTCCAAAAGGTAAATATTTAAGTCTCTTTAATGGCAATATTGAAACAATCTACCAAATCGATGATAATATATCTACACCAATAAGTAAAGATAGTAAAGAGTTTGATATAAACTATAATATTCTAAAAAGAGAATCAAACATTACCTACAATGGCTTTGCAGCTGAAAAGTGGCTTGTTGAGGAGAGTGGCATCAAAGAAGAGTTAATTGTAAGTAAAGAAGAACGCCTTGTTGATGCAATCAACAAAATGATTGATGCTCTAAAAAAACTCCTCCCTAACGAAAAACAGAAAGATGCACATATCTTTTATGTTGGTAATGGCTATATTCTCCTAAAAAAAGAGACTCTCCAGTTTTTAGAATATAATAACAGTAAACTCAATCACTCCCTCTTCTCTATAGAAAAAGAGTTAAATCAATCACAATTAAGCCAGTTACAAAAAGAGATAGAAAAGTGTTTTCAATCCCCCTGTTGCGGCGAAGCATTCTCTAAAAGTAAAACTATAAACGATTGGCTTTATAAAAAGGTAGATAGATGGGTCTTAATAAAAAGTGCCAAGTGTGAAGATATAGATGCAAGTTATGGCCTTGAAAGTGCTCTATATAGCGATAAAAATAGCACCATTGTTATAGAGATGACTACTGGAAGCAATAATATCTATGGAAAAATCGAGAGTCTCCAAGAGCAGGGAATCGAGATTAATAAAGTAGTGAAGATCAAAACTCATGGCTATAGAACTTTAGTAGCTTATCTCCCATTTATCGACTCTACCATAGTTGATATCATACTCCCTAACACCACCTTCTCTATATACCAAAAAGGGAGAAAAAATCTTCTCCCATTTGCTAAAAAAGCCATTAAATTTAGTAAACTCTCTCACTTTTAGTAACTTACCTCTGCAAACTCTATCACCCAATAGATCTTCTCATTATCTCGATAGGCTGCTATTCCTGTATCATGAAATCGAGGATTCATTAAAATACGACAATGCTTTGGGCTTCTTAGAAAATTATCCACTGCATGTTTAAACCCTTTTTCAGGATCTTTACTTCCAACAATTCTATATTTTGTATACGAAAGAATTTCTCCTGCTAACTCATTTGGTTGTATTGGGTACCCAAAATATAAAATCCTCTCATAGAAATTACTTCCTACACCTGGGGCTTTACGAGCAACATCATACTCTGTACCTGAACCTAAGTGTGAAAGAAAATTATTATTTCTCATATCTATTGCATGCGATAAAGCAGCTTGCTCTAACTTATCACTCCATCCTAATGGCGGTGCTGGAGGAGCACATTTAGCCCCTCTTGCTCGAATGCTATTGATATAATTTAAGACTCTATATTTGATAGAAGAAACAAGATTAGAGTTCTGCTTTGTTGTTGCTGGATACGAATATACATAGTGTGGCTGAGTATTTGCACTGATTTGATCTAAACTCTCTAAATCTCGTGCAATGGGCACATGTCCTCTACTCCCTCCTCTAAAACCTCCATATTGACCAGCTTGTTGAAAAGTAGGTCTTGTGTAGTATGGTCTTGATGTTAAAGTATTTTGCTGATGCAAACGTGCTCCATTATAATTTTTTTTTGGTTTTACTCTATGCTTACCACATCCAGATATTATCAAAAGTGAACCAATCAAAAGTACAAAAATCTGTTTTAAGTTAATCATAATATGTCCTTTTGTTATCTCTTGGCGTGAAATGATAACAAATGAAACATATTATAAACCTTTAAAAGTAACCATTATATGGAAATATTTATAAAAAATAACACTTATTTAACATTAATAAGTTCTTTTATATAAATATACTCTTCTTTATAGTTTAAATTTACAAAGTCTTTTTCAGACTCCCATTCAACAATCTTAATTTTACTTGTATTAAGAAAGTTCATCAATTTATAACTCTTCCTTTTTAAAAACTCTTCTATTGTTGCTGCTATTTTTGTAGTATAAATAGCTGCTGTAGGTTCTAATCCATTTGGACTCTTAAGTAGATAAACTTCATAAAAATTCTCCCGATTATATGCTTCTACTAACTTCTCTATCGCCTCAATTGATAATAGTGGCATATCAACTGAAAGAAGAAAAAAGTCCTCTTGTAGCTCTTCTAATATCGATGCAATAGCTACCATTGGTGAACTCTCTTTATATCTATCCAAAATAACCTTAGCATCAAAATCAAACTTATTCTCTTTAGCACTTATATAGACATTTGGAAATATCTTTTGCAGCTTATTGTATTGAAATTCAGCCATCGTAGAGTAAGCACCAAAAGGAAGTAAAGCCTTATCTTCTCCCATACGGCTACTCTTACCACCAGCTAAAATTACTGCATTATGCAACATGGCTTTTTCTTCTCTTGTGAACTACAAGTAAAAGTGCAGCGATAAATGCTACAAAAGCTTCAAAGATAAAAAGAGCACTTGGGCTTAATCTATAGATAAGTCCAGAAACTATAGCACCAAGTGCACCTCCTAAACCAAAGCTTATCCCTAAAAAAAACTGCTGTGCTAACTTTTTTTGTGTATAGAGCGTATAGACATAAGCAATTGCAGCGGTATAGTAGAGTGCAAAACTAAGAGCATGGCTTGCTTGTGCAAGTAAAAGAAGGGGTAAGTTTTTTGGATAGAGTGCCACAATAATCCAGCGAAAGACTCCACTTAAAGTCGTGACTAAAAGAAGTGTCAATAGATCAAAATGTTTTAAAAGTGGACCTTGAAAAATGAGCATAACAATCTCGCAAGCCACCCCAAAGATCCATAGATAACTAACGATATCTAACGCCACTCCATGACTTGTCTCATAGATTGTAAAGAAGTTATAAAAACCTCCAAAACTCAACTGGAAAAGAAAAACGCTCCCCCAAAATGCCCAATATCTTACCAATGAAAAGCTACTATCACTCTCAATCTGCTCCTCTTTATCTATCGCTTTATTATCAAACTCCACAAGTGCCAAACCAAACAGCACTGTTAAAAGGGCCATTGCAACCAAAAAGCTTAATGCTACAAGATAGCTGCTAAGAATATTCCCCAAAACAAAAGCAACCACACTAAAGCCAAGAGAACCCCAAAGACGAACCTTACCATATCGCTCTTTCCCTATTCTCTCTAGAGCAATCGTCTCTACAAAAGGAAGCACTGCACCCATTGCACCACCAAATGCAAAATTAATAAGTAAAAAGAGCCAAAAACTCTTAATTGTAAGAAAAAAGAGTGCCGTAATTACAAAAGTTGCAATAAGAGAAGCATAAAAAACTCTACTACTAAGCTTTATCCAATGTTTAAAGATAAATGGAAGTAAAAAACGCATAAGTGGGGCACTTGTATAGATTGCACCAATCTCTACTGCATTGTAGCCAATATCCTTAAGCACTTTTGGCATAAATATAACATAGACCCCAACCATGGCAAAGTAGAAAAAGTAAAAAAGCGAGAGAGTAACACTAACTCTCTTCCTTTCATTCGCTATTACTATCTTCATTAACAAATGCAGTACCAACAATTAAATCGTGTAAATTACGTCCATCTTTTCGAAAAAAAAGTACTATCCAACCAAAGAGGAGGAATGTAAATTTTGACAATATCTGACGCAAAATAATCGTACTCAAAGGGGGCTTTTGTGAAGTTGGTAGAAAGATCAACTTTATACCATACGCCTTCATACCTGGAGTCTGCCCACTCTTTACTAAAAAAAGAGTCTCTACAACTATAAGAGGTATCAATATATAGAGCCACCCCAAGAGTCGATGTTGTGCAAAACCCTCTCTGCCACTAAATAGAAAATAGATAACTATATAAAGTATTGGCATTAAAAGCATAAAGCTATCAACCACAAAAGCCTTTAAGATATCTCTTCGTTTTGCAAAATTAAAAGTCCCCTGAGATCTTTTCTTCTCTTTAGTTACTGTGATCTTACCCTTTTTTGTATCTCGAAATCGCTGCTTTGCCATTAATGTTGTGCCCCTAAACTCATACTAAATATCGGTAAAAGCATCGCCAAAACAATTGTTCCTACAATTCCTCCAATAAAAAGCATCATAAATGGTTCCATTAGACTCAAAAGAACCTTTATCTTATCTCTATTCTCCTCATTATAGAGTCTAGCAATACTCTTTAAAATAGAAGAAACACTACTACTCTCTTCTCCAAGTGCTAGTGACTGCATAAAGTTTCGCTTTGGCTTTACCCCTTTGGTTCGAAAAAGTGCTACAGAGAGTTTATTCCCCTCTACAACCTTCGCAGAAGCTCTATCAAAGAGGTCTCTTAAAGCACTATTATTAAAGGTAGTTGCAGCAAGTTGCACTGCTTGTGCATAAGAGACACCAGAATCTAACATAAGCGAAAGAATATAACTAAACCGTCCTAGCTCATAGTTTTGAATGATATTCCCAATAATCGGTATTCTCAAAAGTAGTGCATCGATCATCTTGCGAAACGATCCAACTTTACTATAAAAGAGTTGAAAGAGTGCTACAATTACAATAAGTACAATAAGCACATGGAGCCAATAGTTTGTAAAGAAGTCGCTCATCCCTAAAATAAACTTTGTTATCGCAGGTAACTTCTGCCCTGTATCAGCAAAAATCTGCGTAATCTTTGGTACTACAAAGGTAATTAAAAATGCTGTCATCCCTATTGCTACTAAAAAGATGAATGATGGATAGATCATTGCATTGGTTGCTTGCTTCTTCACCTCACCTTGTGAACTAAAAAACTCCCCCATCGTTGCAAGAACCTCACCCATCTTTCCACTCTGTCCAGAGACATTAATACTTTGCAAAAAGAAGTCAGGTAACTCATAAACACTTTGAGAATTTAAAGCAACATAGAGCGATTTTCCCTCCTCTACTTGCTTCTTAACCTCTTCGATAAATGAGGCATACTTCTTCTCATTTTTGTGCTGGTTATACATAAGTTTGAGTGCAGTTACTATTGTCATTCCAGAGTCTATATAGCTTGCAAGCTCTTTTGAGAAAGCACTCATTAAAGCACCATTCATTGGCCGTTTCTTTAGATTTGCAAGAAGAACAGTGCCGCCACTCTCTTCTAATGTTTGATAGAAGATCCCTTGACTCTTGAGTATCTGCTTTGCTTCATTAAAACTACCAGCAACTATAACACCCTTTACCCTTTTACCCTCTGCGTTCAAACCCTTATATCTATACTGCATACCAAGCCTATTTTTTTATAAATTATATGTTAATTTTGCTTTGTATCGACTGTATCGATCCATGGAGCTGATTCAATATAGAGTGATTGCGACGGAAATGCAAACGATGAACCATGCTTTGCTACAATCTCTTCTATCTTATAGTGAAGATCCTCACGTATAGCTAAATACTCCTCCCATACAGCTGTATTTGTAAAAGCGTAAACAAGTATCTCTTTTGCACTGTCACCAAAATTCTCAAAATTTACAAAGAGGGTCTCATCTTGTGCAATTCCACTATGAGATCGTAATAGATCTTTTATCTCTTGAATTATTACCTCTATTTGTTCGCTACTTGTATCGTACGTTAATCCTAAACGTAGCATAACTCTTCGTACACTCCGTCTAGAAAAATTCTCTATATGACTATTGGCAATAATCTGGTTTGGCACAACTACTAACGATTTATAGAAGGTTCGAATCTTTGTTGTTCTCATACCAATATCCTCTACTATCCCTTCTACTCCATCTACCTTAATCCAATCTCCAATCTTAATACTCTTATCTAATAAAATTGCAATAGATCCAAAGAGATTTGCTGCAGTATCTTTTGCTGCTAATGCAAAGGCTAAGCCACCAAGACCAAGCGATGCTATCAATGCAGTTACATTAATCCCCCATAGGCTCAATACTGATGAGAGTGCAATAGCCCAAATAATAATATAAATCACCCTTAGAGCAAAATTGGTTAAACTCTCAGAGAGTTCCCTATCAACACTCATTACTGCTCTTAAAACAACTCCCTGCAGAGCATTCACCATTGCACTAAAGATCCAAAAGATATTTATAATAATCAATGAGTCTAAAATCAGACCTAAATATCTATTTTGCAAATAGAGTATCGAAGTAAATATATAGAGCCCAAGTATGAAAAAAGAGAACATCAGTGGCCTTTTTAAAGCTCTTACAACTCTATCATCATACTCTGTTTTTGTTTTAGATGCCAATTTTAATGCTATACTTATGATAATTTTAACAAAGATTGGTCGCAAAAATAGGATAAAGAGAAAAAGAAGTAGTGCTACAACTATCTGTGCATAGGTAACACCATAAATATTATTAGCTAAAATTGGAAAATATTTATAGATAGAAACTAATATCTGTTGCGAAAATGTATCTACACTCTGATCTATTTTAGAAGCAACTTTTACAGCAACCGTAAGGTTCTCTTCATTACCCATAAATAGCCTTTAAGCCCAAAATTTATCCCAAACTTTGCAATAAAATTAGCAATGATGCGACAAATGCCCTAGAATATATGATTTGTTAAAGGTTGTTAATCTCTAATGCAAAATTTGGATTCAAGTGACACTGCTATTATAGATTGACCCCTCTGAAAAACTATTGATTTCATTTAAGATAGATATAATTTTTTACTTTGCGAACACAAAAAAATTTATTAACAAGAGTTATCACAAACATCCCTTCAGAGGTGGGTACTCTTTTTTAGCCTTACGGGTAAGATAAATTTTTTGCTAAAATTATAAAGCTTTCAGTCAATTCATAGTTTTCCAGAGGATTCAATTTATTATAGCATACTTTAACGCTCTTCAAGAAGAGAATCAAACTTTCATCAGTAAAGAGATTAATTAGAGTTAAAAGTATTAATATGGAGTTGCATCAATAAATCCATGAGCTTGCCGCTCAATCACCTCTACTACACCAGCTTGCACATAACTAATATTATCTATAAAGTCTTTCTTTTTCCAACCCATTGTCTGCATTGTATTAATACACCCTATAAACTCAACATCATACTCCATTAAAGACTTAATTCGACTTAGTGTCTTTTTATCGTAATCTTTTTTTATCACTCGCATTCCAGGTCCATAGGCTATCACAACAACTTTCAATCCACCATCTGGATACTCTTTTAAAATATTATAGATTGTACCTAAAAGATGGTTTGCGTAGTGTATATCTTTCTTATTTAGCTTCATAATAATCTTTCTTGGATTATCGAAACTCGGTTTTGGATCCTTAAAGTTATATTTACCAAAGAGCAAAAAAGGAGCCACTAAAAGGAGTAAAAAGAGTCTTCTCATGCTATCTCCTTCTCTTCTACTAAAATAACACTATCCTCTCTCTTTATTATACCACTTTTAAGCACCTTACAGTAGACTCCTCGATGTTTTA
Source organism: Campylobacteraceae bacterium (assembly GCA_027083895.1). Taxonomy (GTDB): domain Bacteria; phylum Campylobacterota; class Campylobacteria; order Campylobacterales; family Sulfurovaceae; genus JAADEQ01. The sequence continues at coordinate 12,758 of JALWMN010000063.1, read as the reverse complement.
ATATAAGTTTTGGAAGATCTTTATGGTATTGTGTCAAATGACTACAGAGAGTACAAGCAGCCGTGATCTCCAAAAGCACATCTCCAAGTGAAATTTTGCTACCTACTTCTAAACTATGTGGGTCAAAATCGAGCAAAATATTCTCACCAAGTGCTGCTGCAGGAAGATCAATACCAGCCTCCTTTGCCATATTATAAGGCTTAGTGCCAACAATCATCACACTTCGTTCACACCTCTTACTATTTGCAAACTTATCTCCAACAACACCATATGACTCTATTAACTCAATTGAATCTCTCAATCTTCGAACACCACTTGTACCCGCAGGTGCTATATAGAGTTGTAAAACTTTTCCTAAATGCAAGATACCCCTTTGCAATCTACTCTAAACATCTTTTTAAATATATTAATCAAAAATATACTTAAAAAGAGGTTGTTAAAGTGCTTTCGCACCTTAACACTTAACGATACCCTTATTGTTCTTAATACCAACAATCTCTGGAGTATCCACCTTAAGCTCTTTAATATGTTTAACATTCTTAAGGTACTTCTCAACAGTCTCCCACACTGGCTCCCCAGGAGCTTTCGAATTAACTGTTGACCATCCAGCAACTTTATACTTCTTCTTAGGATCAAGTGGCTTTCCATCCAGAGTACGAATATTACTAATTCTTTTACCCATCTTCTGTGTTGGATCTATGGTATAGGATATTCCACCTGTTCTAACCATATCTCCACCTTGCTGATAGAATGGGTCTTCATTAAAGAGGTTATCTGCAACATCCTCTAAAATATTCTTTATTGTTTTCCCATCAATCTCTCTAACATATGTCTCTGGATAAGTCATTGCTGTTTGAGTTGCTAAATCTTCAAACGTTATCTTATCACCAGCCATTACCGTTGTTCCCCATCTAAATCCTGGAGAGAGTGAGATATCAGCACCTTTTACATGGCGAAGAGCATCACATATAATTTGGTCAAAACTTCCATTAAAGTTTCCACGTCTAAAGAGTGTTACATCTGTAGTAGCAATAACTCTCTCTAGATCCTTCTTATATGGAGCTCTTACCTTCTCGATATAGGCTTTCATCTCTTTATCTTCAGGAACCAAATCAGGGAAGATTGGAAGAAGTGTAAATTTAAAGTCTGCTACCTTGCCATCTTTAATATCGATATCAAGAACATTTAAGAATTTACCATTACTTCCTGCATTACATACATAGGTTGTACCACCTTTATTCTTAACAGGAACTGCCTCTGGTACACCATCATGTGTATGGCCACCCATAATAAAGTCGATACCACTAACAACTTGTGCCATCTTCTTATCAACATCATATCCATTGTGAGAGATGACGATAATTGCATCTGGCTTCTCTTTCTTCTTAATCTCATCAACAAGAGCTTGCATCTCTTCAGCTTTTATTCCAAAGGTCCAATCTGGAATAAATCGCTTTGGATTAGCAATAGTTGTATATGGGAAAGCCTGTCCAATTACTGCAACTCTATTCTTGCCAAGCTTCTTAATAACATATGGCTTAAATGCTCTACCACTATCTTCATCATATACTGGAACATTGCCTTCCATTAATGCATCTTCTTTTACATAGACATTTTGAGCAACAAAATCAGCTTTAAGCTCTTTGATATTCTCAAGCACCTCTTTTTCAGTATATGTAAACTCCCAGTGACCAGTACAGACATCTACACCTAGGAGATTAAGTGCACCTACCATATCTTTTCCGCGAGTTTGCAGTGCTGTCCAGCTCCCTTGCCATGTGTCACCACCATCTAAGAAGAGAGTCTTATCTTTTCCAAACTCGCCTCTTAAGTGATCTACAATCGTTTTAAGGTGTGCAAATCCACCTACTCTACCAATAGCTTTTGCATGCTTCTCAAAATCGACGCAAGTAAAAGCGTAAGTTAATCGATCATTCTTTTTGATATGGTAGTAATCTAAAAAGTGCTGTCCAACAATGTGTGGAGGAACATTCTTATTCCCAAAGAGCCCAATATTTACACTAGGCTCTCTAAAGTAAACTGGCATCAACTGTGCATGCGTATCAGTCATATGCAGGATTCTTACATTCCCAAATGGTTTGAGTTTGTAGTAATCTTTTAATCCACCCTCAGGAGATAAACGCATATGAGAATTCGCAAAAATTGGCGTACTTCCTAGAGCCGCCATCATATAGATAAATTCTCGTCGACCTAAACCACTCATTCTTTTCCTTTTTTAATATTTAAATCCATCACCTGGAACTGCTAGACGCCAAGTCTTCTCTGCCTCTTTTACTTGCTGCAGTGCTCTAACAGCAAATGTACATGCTCTCCACGCTGCATACTCAAGTGGAAATTTCTTTGTCTTCTCTTCTTTTTTCTTTTTGTACTTAATGACAACCTCTTTTTTCTTTGCTTTAATAGCCTCTTTTGTATATTTTATATAGTTTCTATTTGTAATACCAAGTCTCTTAAACTCTACTTGCAGTTTTACAGCCTCAGGGTTAAACTTCTCAGCTATAGCAATTACCTTCTCCGCTCCATTTGCCTTTACATCGCAAACTTTTTTTACATCTAGCTTAGCTGCTTCATCAACTAAACCTGCATTAACTACTGCAGCACTAACTGCTGCTAATACTAATAACTTTTTCATCTCTAGCCCCCTTACTTTCGAATATCTGGGCCATCAACTGGCAATCCGTTTGACATATAAGCCATAAAGTATAATAACTCTTTACTCCATTTGCTGCCTGGCTTATGTGGTGTTTCACCTTGGTTTTTATTACACCCTTTTAGACGACGCTCAAGTGTACCTAAACCTTGCCATTTAAGTCTATATACAGGAAAGTGTGTAGTAGCACCTAATAGAGGTGATAGATATTCGTTTCTTACTCTCTGACCTGCTCCTTGAACATGGCATGTTGCACAAGAAAGTTTTAGATAACCTCTTTGGGTATAGTACTCTTTTTTCCCTCTCTCATAAGCCTCTGCAGCCTCTTTAGAGTCAATTACAATATGTACCTTTTTTCCTTTCTCTTTTGAGACACTTGCAAAATAAGCCTCTAAATCAGCTGTTTTTCCTTTAGTGAGTTTATACCCCTTTAAACCATTCTTTTTTGCACAAGCAACAATTGCACCACTAAGAGTCTCAACACCTTGCCCTTTAATAAATTTTGGATACTCTCCAGCAATAGCAGGATCTGGGAAACACTCTTTAATACCCTTCTCTTTCTCATAAAGCTCTTTTCCAGCTTCAATTGCATCTTCATACGGAGGCATCTCGTTCATCTCATCATACTGTTTTTTACCACCAATATTATAAGCATATGAACCTAACCTAAAGTCATCACCCTTAATGCCCCACTTATAGTTTTTATCTAACTCCTCATTTGTTGAGTATGGGAAATAAGCAGATGCATTTTTTCTATCAGCAAACTTCTTCTCGAAATACTCTTTAAGTGCTTTTCTATCTTTCTCGGCTTGTTCATTAAAATCACCTGCTGTAAGCAATGTCACCGAACCTATTAATAAAGAAGCAATTACCTTTTTTTTCATTTCTAATCCTTTCTACCTTTACGGTATTTGCACAAAAGGCAAATTACTTAATCTTTGCCTTTTTACTCTTTGTATTCCCTTTTAAATCTACCCAACTAAGCTCTAGCTCTTTACCAGCTTCGCCTTTAAATTTAAATTTAATATATGGGTTTTTAGAAAGGAATTGACTTGTAGATGCTTCATAAACATCTTTTCCATCTACTTTACCATTAATATAGACAATAAAGTTAGCCTCTTTACCCTTCTTTTTTGCAATATCATAACTTAACATCTCATGCTTCATCATCGCTTTAACAGTTACTACACCATCTTTTGCTTTTGCTTTAATTCTCATCTTCTATCCTTTACGTTAATTTTTCTTCAATTTATTTACTTTTTTCTATAGATACACTAAATCTATTTAATGTTGAGGTAGCATCAGCCACCACATCCACCAGCTGTTACTTTAACAACCTTATCTGCTCTATATAACTTACCATCAACCTCTGCAACAACTACTACTGTACCAGTCTTTTTCATCTTAATTCTTACACCATACTCTGGAATTCCAGCTTCAGGAATATCCCAAATTGCAACTGTACACTCAGGGTTTGATGTTTGGAAAAGTGCTACTTTACTTGCTTTCTCTAAAGAGAAGCTAACTGGAACAACTGCACCATTCTCTGCAATATCTGGAGCTTTTAATTTAACACCACTATTTTCAGTCTTATCACTACCAAAAATAGCTTTTATAGCTTCATTTACGCCACTTAAATCATTCTCTTTATCTGGATTTTTAATAGTCCAAACTTTTGGTAACTCTTTTCTGTAGTTCTTTGCAACAGCTGAAACTGGAGCTAAAGAGATTGCCGCTACACCTAGACCAAATCCTAAAAATTTTCTTCTTTCCATCTTCTTTCCTTTTCGTTGTTTTATTTTATTGTTTTTAAGAAAGCAACTACAGCTTTGATCTGATGATCATTCAATACACCATTCTTACCAAATGCTGGCATCGCTGAAATTGGGTTTGTTGTATAAGGATCATATACCTTATCATATAGTGCTTGTTCTGGCCATGCAGATAATCCCTGCAACTTAGGACCTAAGCTTCCTGGACCATCAAGCTCTACACCATTTGCTGCATGGCATGCAATACAGTTACCGATTTTCTTTGTTTTAAAGATCTTCTCACCCTCTTTAACTAAATCGGACTGTGCAAAAGCAACACTACTAGCTAATGCAGCTACAGTTGCAACTGTAAATAATCTTTTCATGTCCATCTCCTTTCTTTTGATTGGACGCTTTTGAGCAAAGCCCAAAAGCTACGCTGACGCTGAGTCCTCTTCAGCAGAGGGCTCCCGCGACCTTGTCGCTCTTTTTGATTGGATGCTTTTGAGCAAAGCCCAAAAGCTACGCTGAGTCCTCTTCAGCAGAGGGCTCCCGCGACCTTGTTACTCTTTTGATTGGACGCTTTTGAGCAAAGCCCAAAAGCTACGCTGGTTCCTCTAACTCATACCCCAGCAGTTTTACCTCATTACTTAGACTTCTCAATCATATAATCTACAATACCTTTAATATCAGCATCTGGTAGATTTGTTCCACCTTTTGGTGGCATACCTTTAAAGCCTTTTAACGCATGCTCATAAAGAGTCTCTTTTCCTTGCTTGATTCTAGGAGCCCAAGCCTCTTTATCGCCTGGTACTGGTGCAATTGCACTGTTACCATGGCATGAGTTACAGCTAGCTTCAAACATTTTTGCATACTTGTTATCACCACCACTACTCTTCTTCTCTTTTGGAAGATCTCTCTTTTCACTAACTGGTGGGATAATCCCTTCATCAAGTGAGTTCTTAATATGTACTACCTCTCCAGGTTCACAATTTTTCATACATCTTACTGTTTGCGTACCGTAATTCTGAGGGTTACTTAAGAACTTCTTCATATTTAATGCACCATCTTTGCCATTTACATCTGGATAGAACCCATCAACATTTGGCATAACTACTTTCATAAGCTTTTTCTTATCTATTACCATATCATCATCGATATCTTCACCATCAATTTGAACTTCGTTAACTGATAGAAGATATGCAACAATTGAGTAAACCTCATCATTCGTTAAGCTCATTGGGTGTGGGAATGGCATACCAGTTTTAACATACCACCATAGTGTTGATGCATATGGCCAATAACTACCAATTACTTTATGTGGTGGCTCATCTCCACTCTCTGGATCTAATAGCTGATTTTTTAAACTGCTCTTTTCACCACCAGATAGTGGAGGATACCCTTTACCTCCTGCACCAAAGTCACCGTGACACATACTACAGTGCTTGTTAAAAAGCTCATCACCTTTTGCAGCTGTACCCTTACCATCTGGAAGACCTTGCCAATCGTATCTTACATCGATATCGCTAGCTTTAATCTCGTTAGCAGTTGGTGTTCTGCCATAGCTAAAACCCTTAATTTTATCTCTTTGTGGGTTCACTTTATAAACTCCGGCATAAGTGCCATTTTTTACTTTATAGTCAACCGCACCATCAATAGATCTCTCTTTGAAGCTAGGACCTTTAACCTTAATCTCTTTTTCAGCTGCAAATGCAGGGGCAGTAAGTGCTAGTGCAATAGAAGCAAATACCGAAACTGTTTTTCTATTTAACTTAAGCATCTTTTGCCCCCTTCTGCATTTTTTCTATTGACTCTCTCTCTTTTTTGTAATCTCTTACATGTACATTGTTCACTTCACCTTTTGCTGTTACTTCCCAAGTAACAATTGCATTGCGGTGATATATACCCTCAACACCCATTTTGCTTACTTCTTCAGTAATTGTTGGCTGCACAAACCCAGCATCATCATAGGCTCTTGAACCTAAGATAATTGGCTTACCATCCCACTTATAGATGTAGCTAAATCGAGTCCAAGCCTTAGGAAGTACCAATCCTTTAAGACTCGCCTCTACCCAATTCTTTCCACCATCGAATGTAATATCTACACCCTTAATAGTTCCATGACCAGACCATGCCAAACCTTGAATCTCAACTAGATCACCCTTTTTAAGATCTGTCCAAGGCTTATCTGGACTTGGATGAGTTATAACTGAGTTAACCTCCATAGGCCAGAAGTATCTAACTGCTTTACCAGTTGGTGTAAGCATTGTATACTTCGAAGTCTCCTCTTTTGCATGCCATGGTTTATCGCCAAACTCAAGTCTTTTGAGCCACTTAACATTTAAGTTACCTTCCCAACCAGGAACCAATAATCTTACTGGATATCCCTGCTCAGGTCGAAGAGCCTCACCATTTTGAGCCCAAACAAGCATTGCATCATCCATAATCTTTTCGATTGGAATCGTTCTACCCATATGCGAGTTATCACTACCCTCAGCTAAAACCCACTTAGCCGTTGGTTTTACTCCTACATCTTTAAGAAGAACTGAAAGCTTAACACCTGTCCACTCAGCCTGGCTCATCATACCCTTCATAAACTGAAGCGTATTAAACTGAGGAGCTCTCCACCCAGTCGAACCATTTGCTGGACACTCAATAAAGTGAATTCTTGACTCACTTGGATAACGCTTTAACTGATCAAGTGTTAATACTAATGGCTTCTCAACCAATCCATGAATAATAAGTCTATACTTATTTGGATCAACTATTGCAACACCACCATGAGCTCTGTTAAAAAAGAGACCATTAGGAGTAATAATCCCCTCAAGATCCTGAATAGGACACATAGCAACAGAAGCGTACATATCTCCAGAAGATAGTAGCTTATGTACTCTTCTTTTTACATTGTGCTCATATGGAGAAGGTACACCATAGAGATACTTATCTACTGGTAACCCAAGCTTCTTTCCCCACTCTGGCTCTTCAATAAGTGCAGGATCATCCTTTGCACTCATGCTCACAGGAGCCAAAGCACCAGCTGCAACAACAGATGCGGCAATATTCTTTAAAAAGCCTCTCCGCTGCTCAGTTTTATTCTCTATTCTATTTTCCAAACTCTAAAACCTCCAGACATTAAGATATGACATTAGAATAATAGCATCCATAACCTGCTATTTTATTGAATAGAAAAGAGTTACTAATATAATATATTATTATATGATACTATTAGTTACACTTTTTATTCGTTCATTATAATTTATGATACTTTTTGGATTGTTTCAAAAAAAGTTATTAAACTTTTTGTTCCTTTATATATAGGAGCTAATCAACTTCCAAAAATTGCAAGTGCAACTCTATAAGTAATAAACGATAAGAGCCACGCAGTAGTAGTTGTAAAGAGGAAGAGGTAGACAAAATATTTAAAGCCTCCCGCCTCTTTTGTAAAGACACTCGATGCAGCAAAGCAAGGTAAATAAAGCATTACAAAGACTATAAACGAAAGAGCAGTAGGAATATTTAAATTTTTTGCTAATGTCTCCTTAAGTGAACTACTTGTTTGATCAACTTTACCTATAGAGTAGAGTACACCTAAAGTCGATACAATAACCTCTTTTGCAGCAAGTCCACTCTCAAGAGCCACACTCAATCTCCAATCAAAGCCAAGTGGAGCAAAGAATGGTTCACTAAACTTCCCAATTTGCCCTAGGTAACTACTCTCTAACTCTTTTGCCTGCAGCTTTAAAACCAACTTCTCCTTCTCCTCTTTACTCTTTGCAAGCTCTATCTTTTTACTATACTCTTCTACGATAGATTCATTTTTTGGATAGTTTGATGCAAACCATATAAGAACCGATGCCAAAAGAATAAATGTACCAGCCTTCTTTAGATAACTTGCTGCATTTGAATAAACAGTATGCCAAATAAGTTTAAAGCTTGGCAGACGATACTTTGGCATCTCCATAACAAATGGCTCATCCTCTCCCTTAAATACAAAGATCCGTAACAATTTTGCCATTACTAAACCAATTAATGCCCCTAAGATATAAATTAAAAAAAGCATATTACCAGCAACTGCCTCACTAAAAAAGGCCCCTGTAAAGAGTACATAAACTGGGAGTCTTGCTCCACAACTCATAAATCCTAAAATAAAGAGAGTAATTAAACGATCCTTCTCGCTTTTGAGTGTTCTTGCCGCCATATATGCAGGCACAGTACAGCCAAAACCTGTCACTAACGGAATAAAACTCTTCCCGTGTAAACCAAATTTATGAAAAAAGCCATCGAGTAAAAATGCAACACGACTCATATAGCCAGTCGTCTCTAAAAGTGCAATCCCTATATAGAGAATAACAATATTTGGTAAGAAAAGTAACACTGCACCCACACCAGCTATAATACCATCAACAATAAGACTGCGAATCTCATCATCTACTATATATCCACCAACAAAATCTCCAAACGCAGTAATTGCTGCATCAATATACTCCATTGGAATATTCCCAAACTCAAAGGTAAGCCAAAAAAGAGCCCACATCATAAAAAGAAAAATAGGAATTCCAAGATACTTATTGAGTAAAATAGAGTCTATCTTTTGAGTAAGTGTTAAACTATTGGGAGCTTGATTTTGTTGCACAACCTCTAGTGCAACACCCCTTGCAATCGCAGCATGCTCATTAGCTCGAATCTCTTTTATATCTTTTGTCTCGTGATGGGTATAGATGTGCTCTAGAGCCTCTCGAATCATAGGGTAAAGCTCTATCATTATAGGATTATCGTGCAGCTCTTTATAGAGCTTCTCTTGCTCAAAAAGCAAACCAATAGCTACCTCTCGATTGGTCCAATCTCTATAGCTAAATCCCTTTTCATCTAGAAATTTTCTAACTTTAATAATCTCCTCTTCTAATGGATCACTATATATTAAGCGACTATGTGCTCTTTGAGACGACTCTGCAATCTCATGCATCGTATCTAAAAGCTCATCGATTCCCTCACCTCTCTTTGCAGAAACAAAAACCACCTTCACACCAAGAATCTTCTCTAGCTGTTCTTTATCTATCTTGATACCATCAGCTTCTGCCTCATCCATCATATTAAGTGCAAGTACCATCTTCTTGTTAAGCTCTAGAAGTTCAGTAGTCAAAAGAAGATTACGCTGCAAGTTTGTGGCATCAACAACATTTAAAATAAGATCATACTCTCCATTGAGTAAAAAATCTCTTGCAACCTTCTCCTCTTTAGTAAACCCATCAATCGAGTAGGTTCCAGGCAAATCGATCAGATCAAAAAGATGGCAGTGATGCTCAAAACAGACCTCCATCTTATCAACTGTAACGCCAGAAAAATTCCCAACCTTTACGCGATTTCCACCACTCATGGCATTAATGAGCATCGACTTACCAACATTAGGCTGCCCAGCTAGTGCAATTTTTACAGCACCTACACCATACTCTTTAGGAGTCTCAATTTTACAACTACTACAACTCATATCTTCTCAACTTCTATCTTCTCAGCCTCTTGCTTTCTAAGTGCTAAAAGAGTATTATCTACCATAATCTCTATCGTAGACTTTCTTATAGAGCAATCGATAATTTTTACTATAGCTCCTCTTATCAATCCAAACGATGCTAATCGCTGCTTCAACTCACCCTCTGCATCTACTCTTACTACTCTTGCTTCTTGATGCTTCTTTAATTCGCTTAACTTCAAACAGACTCCATTTTCAAGCATAATTTTGAAAATAATAATGATTATCATTTAAAATAGGCTTAAATCGCCCCCTTTTTTATAAAGTTAAATAAATATCTGTATAAATAAACATAAACCTTTCTAAAAGCTAATGTAACTTCTCTTCTACAGAAGCAACCTTCTTCTCTAAACGCCCTACTGGACCTTTTCGATAATCGATCTTTATAACACTATAGATGCGGTTACAATCAACCTCTAACTCTTCATAAGCTTTTTCAATAACTGCAAAAATTTCACTTAGACTCTCTGCCTCTATAATTGTCCCCATAGCAGTTAACTGATACGGCAAGCCACTTTCTCGAATAACCTCTATTACTCTTGCTACAAATGCACTCTTGCTCTCTGTTTGATCTGTTGGAAAGATTGCCAGCTCAACCAATGCACTCATCAATTCACCTCTCTAAATAAAATAGCTTCTTATCATAACACAAATTTTGATAGATTAAAAGAGATTACAAATAATCCTAAATTCTCTAATTTATTCTCATACCCCAATGAGATGTAGCCACAGCCTCATTAAACCTATATTTTACAATATGGTTAAAGAGTTAATTTTCCTGCCTCTTTGGCTAAACTCTTAAAGTAGCTTCGCTCCTCTATACTCTCAAATCCACACGATGGAATATAGTAACTCCTATTTTTAGAAACAATTAAGATATCATCACCTATAGGAACTACCTCTTCTATATCACTCCATAAGATTTTTGTGCCGCCTTGCTCTATGCCATCTCTATTGACTATTAACTCTATCCTTTTATCTTTAAGCGGCGAATCTAAAAACTCTTTGTAGGCTCTTCTTTTAACAAGAATTTTTTTTATATAGTACCAATAAATAAGTAAAATAGATGAAAAGAGTAGTATTGCAATTGAACCTTTTTTAAAGGCTGCAACAACCCCAAATTGAGCGAGTGCAATAAAGAGCCACCCAATATAGCGTCTAGGTGAATTTTTAAATTGGTAGTTATAGGCTTTATTAAAGAGCTTATTAAAATTTTGCTCATCCCATATATAAGATATCTTAACTTTAGACATGCTCATCGCTACTCTCAATAATTAAGTCATCTTTTTTTATACACCCCTTCGCTTCGGCACTCTCAATGAGATCTAGCGTTTTATCATAGAGTACTTCAAACTCACTATTGTACTTTTCAAACTTTGCCTTCTCTCTTTTTGCATAGAGCCAAGCAATTATAATTGATAGTGCAAAAAAGCTATAGATCCACCACTGCCACTCTTTTAAGTTTAATAAAACTATAAAGTACTGTACCGAAAAGAGTACAAAAAACTCAACTGAAAATATTATAACCAAAGTAGAGCTCTGCTCAAAATCGAGTGTATATTTCTCTATCTCTCTTAATCTATCTAAATTTTTATTAATTTTAATTGCTAACTCTTTGCATTCACTATTTAAATCTTTTATATCGATATTTCGCAAGTGAATATTACTTAAATTATACTCTACATTTAGCTGCTTATAACTATTTAAAATCTCTTTATTACTCTTTAAAACCTCTTCTATCTCTTCTAAAGTAGGCTTTTTTTTACCTAAAAATCTCTCTATGTCATCTAAAATATTATTATAAAAACCTACATCTTTTATCTCTTTTGCTGCTCTTTGAATACTTAGCAAATATACTCCTTAAACTATAGTTAATTAGTTACTTGTATATTGGTTATTGGTACTAACAAATAAATAGAACCATCTAAAAAACCATTGATTTCACTCAAGATAAATATCATTTTTCGCTTTGCAAACACAAGTGGCCCTTTGAGGCTAAGTGCTCTTTTTTAGCCTTACAGCTAAGATAAATTTTTTCTAAAACTATAAAGCTTTTATTCAATTCATAGTTTTTCAGATGGTTCAATAACCAATTTGGGGCAATATATGCCCCTTTAATTTATGCAGTAGCTACTTTAGGCTCCTCTGCTATGCCATAACTTGCACTCTTATCTTTTGCTGGCATAAATATACCAACTAAGCCCTTAAGTCCAATACTCATAATAATATTATAGAGGAAAATCGCCCAAGCAATAAAGATCATAGAACCAAAGATTGCACCTAAAATCATATATGGTTCAAACTCTCCACCAACATATAAGTGGCGTCTAAGTGCCCCTTGAAGCCCAGCAAAACCTAGCACTGACCCCATTCCTAAACCGCCTATTAAGTACATCCAAAAGTGCGTATTAGAAAGCTTTAAAGAGTAGAGCTTAGTGTTATTTGTAACAAGTGGCCAAAGTACATAGAGTGCACTATAGAGTGTCATATAGAGCCCTACAATGAGTGCGATATGGAAGTGTGCAAATGATATCCAAGATGTATTATGAAGCACTCTATTCATCCCCATATCTGCTTGGATAATTCCAGCAGGAACTGCTAAACCAAAGCCAATAAGACCACCAAGGAGATACTTTAACTCCATACTCATCTTCAAAGGTCGCCCTTTCCACAGCGTAACCAAAGTAATAAATAGAGCCAATCCTTGTGTTAATAGCTCAAATGCTGTTACCATCTCTCCAGATACTAACTTCATCATCTCAGGTTGCGGCTGGTCAGAAAGCAAGTGGTGCGACCATACCATCCAAGAAAC
>JALWMN010000062.1 GCA_027083895.1 Campylobacteraceae bacterium | reverse complement strand
AGTGGAAGATTTGCAGGTACCTTTGCACTTGGGAGTTTAAGGTTTTTATTGCTAAAGTCTAATTCATTTAAAAAGCGATAGAATGCATTAATAGAGGCGAGTTTGCGATTACGGGTACGAGGGTTTTTAAATTGTGAGAGAAAATTGATTATATCACTACTCTCATACTCAAGAAGAGCTTTTTTATGAAAGCCATCTAGCTGCTCTATATCATTTATATAGGCAGCCAAAGAGTTGCTACTTAGCCCCTTATTGATAGTGAGGTACTCTGAGAATGCCTCAATAAGGTTATTCATAATTTAAAGCACTTAAGTTTACCCGTTTATTATCTATATAGAGGTAGTCTCCTGAGATGTAACTATACTTTCTTGCACTACCTATACTGTAGAGTTTATACTTTTGGAGATTATCATCAAGCACAATGAGTGTTCCACTTTTTGCAAAGGCGTAGACTTTTCCATTGAGATAACCAACAGTTGCAAAATCAGCATATTGAAATTTGCGTGAAGCGATTGATTCAAGATTTGTAGTGAGTTTTTCAATTTTGCCGTCACGGGTTAAGAGATAGATAATTCCATTTTTTATTGTTAAATCTGCCACTTTCACATTAAGTTCTCTTTTTTGTCCTGGAGCAATTGAGAGGAGTCGATTTGGAGTTGCTAAAATCATACTATTACCAACAGTTTTTGCAAAGATGATATTTCCGTAGCTTTTATTTTTTCCGACAGTTATAACACCTGGTTCAGAGGGAGTATGCATATTAATGAGAATAAGTTTACCATCGAGTGTAGGGAGAGCTAAAAAGTTGTTTGTAACTATTGGGTTGGCAAGTCGTGTATCAACAGTATCGCCACCTGGAAACTCTTTTTGGTAAGTGATCTTATTTTGGAATGGATCATAGAGACCAAAGCGGTTTCCTTGAAGAAGGTAAGCAATACCATGAGAGTAGGCTACTCCACTTACAAGTGGTGCCTCAAGTTTTGTTGATGCTAGCTCTTCGCCATTGCTTTTGAGGACCATGATCTCTCCATGGTTATTGGCTGCTAAGATGCGTCCTCCATCGCTGCTAACATAGTAGAAACCTTTTGGAAGAATAATAGCTCCCTCTCCTTCTGGAGTGATATAGCTACCATCATTAAAGGTAACTCCATCTCTACTTACATTAATTGCATATTTATTGAGTTTTTCAGTGTAAGAGTTAGTGCTATGTCCTGGAGAGACCTTTAAGCCTTCGGGGATAAATTTGTCTGCATTAAAAGAGCAGCTGTTAAGAAGAAGTGCTGCTAGAAGTAGGGAAGAAATTCTCTTTTTCATTGTTTAAAATCCTTATCTTCATCCTTAGAGGATCTCTTAAGCAAAGAAGGATTATTTAAGATCTCTCCCTCTTGGCTACTGGATGGTATAGTGTTTTAAGAGCCTTGCAACTGGTGCAAGTTGAGAGTTTTTAGGAACCCGTCCAAGGATATCTCTTGCCTCCTTTTTTTTCCCTTTTTGGATTAAGAGGTATGCCTTCTCAATCATGACTAAATTCTTGTAATAGATTGACTCTTGTGGATTCTTCTCTAAAACACTCTTATGATAGTTTATCACATCTTTAAGAAAATTTGTCTCTTTTGGGACATTTTGTAACGATTTAGCTTTATTATTTAAGGATGTAGAGTAGCTATAGAGTGCATAGAGCTTTTTATTACTCTCTTTAAGTGTTGCAAGAGCCTCTTTGTTGTTTGGATCTTTTTGGAGTATCAAGAGAGCACTGTTTGCTCGTTCTAGCTCTCTATTTTTAAGATACTCATTTGTTTTATATCCAATAATTGCAACTGTTAATAGAATAAGAGTTGCAATGATTAACTTTTTATATTTTTTAAAAAACTTCTCTAGTTGAAAGGCTTGTTCAAGGAGCTTTTCGTCACTACTTAACTCCTGCTTTACCTCTTGTAAGCCACTTTTTAAATCCATACTTTTCCTTCTTAATATTTGTAAGTATTATAACTGCATAGAGCTTAAAGATTATGCAGTTATATGGTATTTGAAGAGGAGTTTTTTCGTTTTTTTAACATACCACGCATCGATATATAACTATTTAGTGCTCCAATATATGCCCTTGCACTTGCAAGCATCGTATCGATACTTAAGCCGTGTCCAATGACTGCTGGTTCATCTTGGTTAAAGTTTACTTGAACTGTAACATTAGCAAGGGCATCTTTTCCTTTAGATACAGATTTTACCTTGTAATCCATGAGTCTACCGCTATGTCCTGTGATTCTATCGATTGTTTTAAAGATTGCATCTATAGTACCATCTCCAATACCAGCATCTGTAACTTCTGTACCATCAGGTTTTTTAATTGTTACAGCAGCACTTGGAACTCCACCTGTTGAATCCATAAGCTGCAAAGCAACAATTTCAAAGCTCTTCTCTATAGAGGTCATATTGCTTGTTACTAATGCACGTAAGTCATCATCGTAGATATCTTTTTTCTTATCTGCTAACTCTTTAAAGCGAAGAAAAGTCTCATCTAACTGCTCTTTAGTTAAGTTAAAGCCAAGCTTCTCTAACTTATCTTTAAAGGCTGCACGGCCAGAGTGTTTTCCTAAAACTAAGGTATCATCTTTATTTAATCCAATCTCTTCTGGAGAGAAGATTTCGTAGGTTTGCTTATGCTTTAAGATGCCATCTTGGTGGATGCCACTCTCGTGAGCAAAAGCATTTTTTCCAACAATGGCTTTGTTTGGTTGCGGCTCTATGCCTGTAATTGTAGCAATCATACGGCTTGTTGGGTAGATCTCTTTTGTATTGATATTTGTCTCCACATCGCTAAACATATCTTTTCTAACTTTTAGAGCCATTACTATCTCTTCTAATGCGGCATTTCCAGCTCTCTCACCTAAACCATTGATAGTACACTCAACCTGTCTTGCACCATTTTTGATTGCCTCTAAAGAGTTTGCTACTGCTAAACCTAAGTCGTTGTGGTTGTGTACGGAGATAATGGCTCTCTCGCCAATATGAGCCTTCATTTGGCTAATCATATCTGCAATTTCACTTGGCATTCTAATCCCTACGGTATCGGGTAAATTGATTGTTTTGGCACCCACTTCGATAACGGCATCGCTAATCTCTTTTAAGAAAGCTATATCGCTTCGGCCTGCATCTTCGCAGCTAAATTCAACATCATCTACAAAGCTCTTTGCTAACTTGACTGCCTCCACTGCCTTTTTAATAACTTGCTCTGGAGTCATCTTTAGTTTATACTCCATATGGATAGGGCTTGTTGCAATAAAGGTGTGGATTCTCTTTTTTGGGGCAGGTTCAATTGCTTTTGCTGCTTCTGTTATATCGCGTTCTAATGCTCTTGCTAATGAGCATACAGTAGAGTTTTTAACAACTTGAGCAATCTTATGAATTGCATCAAAATCTCCAGGACTTGCTGCTGCAAAACCAGCTTCTATAACATCTACTCCAAGGCGTTCTAACTGTGTTGCTATTTGGATCTTCTCTTTGGTGTTCATTGAAGCACCGGGGCTCTGTTCGCCATCTCGTAAAGTCGTATCAAAAATTATAATCTTTTCTCTTTTCATTTTTTTACCTTTAATTATTTTTTAGTAAGTGTGCAATTGATAATATTAAGTGAGTGTTATGGGAGTTAAGAGAGCAGGAGGATAGAAGAAGCTTTTGTATAGAATTGCTGGATTGTTGTAATTGAAAAATACATTGCTTCTCCTTGTAACTTTAGAATTAAATACAATCATAACGAATTAAGATTAAAATTAACCAAAAATTAATTTAAAAGCTTTATAATTGCACTCAAATTTTTGTTTGCTGTCTCGCATCGGGCGTTGCAGTAAATTACTATAACATTGAGGAAGCTAGTATGAAAAAAGGTATCCATCCAGAATATGTAGAGTGTAAAGTAACTTGTGCTTGCGGGAATAGTTTTGAGGTGAAGTCAAACAAGCCTGAGATGACAATCGATATCTGTAATGAGTGCCACCCATTCTTTACAGGTTCTGAGAAGATTGTAGATACAGCAGGTCGTGTAGATAAATTTAAGAAAAAATATAAACTCTCTTAAGCAAAAAGGGCTTAGTCCTTTTTAAGCTTAGAGCTTGAAGCTTGAAGCTGAGAGCTTTTTTATATGCTTACTCTTATACCTACCCCTATAGGAAACTTACTAGATATAACTTTTCGAACACTTGAAGTTTTGAAGCAGTGTGATTTAATTCTTTGTGAAGATACACGTGTTGCAAAGCAGTTATTGAGGCTTTTAAGGGAGAGATATGCTTTAGAGACAACATATAAAGATATTATCTCCTTTCATGAACACAATGGAAAAGAGCGGTTAAGCAGTTTGGGGAAGCGACTAGAGAGTGAAAGTGTTCTCTATATGAGTGATGCTGGAATGCCTGCAATCTCTGATCCGGGGCAACTTTTGGTAGAGTATTGCCAAAAAAATGGGGTAGAGTATGATGTTCTTCCTGGTGCAAGTGCGGCACCACTAGTCTATGCTGCAAGTGGCTTTGAGAGTGGGAAGTTCTACTTTTATGGCTTTTTGCCAAGTCGAGGAAGCGAGCGAAGTAGGGAGTTAGCAAAAGTAATGGCAAGTGGAATAGATACGATACTCTATGAGGCACCCCATAGGGTAATAAAGCTTCTAGAAGAGATAGTGGCAATAGATGCAAGTAGAGAGATTTTTGCTGCTAAAGAGTTAACAAAAAGGTACCAAAAGTATTATAGAATGGAAGCAGCAGCACTTTTAGAGCAGTTGCAGCAAGAGAGTATTAAAGGAGAGTGGGCAGTTGTAGTTGCTGGCAGATATCAAAAGGAGACTGCTTTAAATTATTATGATCTGCTGCAGATCGATATGCCTCCGAAAGTAAAAGCAAAACTGATGGCAAAGTTAAGTGGTAAGAGTGTTAAAGAGTGCTACGAATCGCTGCAGAAAAAGTAGTAGGCTCTTAAAATATTTAGCAAAAAAAAGGTAAAATCTTTTATGATAATTTATGGAAAACAGACATGCCTCTATGCACTGCAAAAGCATGGTAATAAAGTTGAAACAGTATATCTTACGAAGTTCTCTATATTGCCAAAAGCTCTCTTAAAAGAGTTTGGTCCAAAGATAAAGAGTATAGAGAATAAGTGGGCCCAAAAATTAAGCCACAATGGCAACCATCAAGGTATCTTAATTAAGATGCAAGAGATGAGTGAACCATCACTCGAAGCAATTAAAAAGGGTGATTTTTTAGTGGTGCTAGATGGCTTAACAGATGTTGGCAATATAGGAGCCATTGTGCGAAGTGCTTATGCGTTGGGGGCAGATGCTGTTATTGCTACAGGTGTTTCGCAGCTAAATATGCCTGCAATTGTGCGTACAAGTTCGGGAGCGGCACTCGATATGCCAATTTTGGTTTATAGAAATATTTATGATCTTTTAAATGAGTTAAAGCAAGCTGATTTTGAGCTTAGCGGTGCCGACTTAGAGGGAGAGCCGCTCCAAGAGGCTACATTTGCAAGGAAACGGGCACTTGTTTTAGGGAGCGAAGGAAGAGGGCTCTCAAAGAGGGCAAAAGAGAAGTTAGATAAAATATATAAAATAGAGATGCAAAGAGAGTTTGACTCTCTCAATGTTAGTGCAGCAGCAGCAATATTTATATATAGGATGAGTTATGCCATTAAATGAGTTAGTAAAAGAGTATTCACTTCAAACTGTTAGCGAAAAGACAAAGATCTCTATTGGTAGTTTAGAGAAGTTAAAAGATAGAGAGTGGGAGGCTCTTAGAGAGCCCCAAGTAATAGGGTTTATACGGATTATTGAAAAGAAGTATAGTATTGATCTGAGTGAAGTAGAGCAAGAGGCGAGGGCTTACTATAAAGAGCATAAGGGTAAGGAGAGTCATAATCCAATCGATATTGTTGGGGTAGCTGAGTTAAAGAGTGAGAGTAAGCTAATCTCTGGTTTTGTTACCCTTTTGAGTTTAGCTGTTGTTGCCTATGCAACATGGTACTATCTGCAAGATCATAATAGAAGTAGTGGCACAAGTAGTGAGAGTAACAGTAGTAAAAAAGGGATGTTTGCTGAGACTTTAACAAATGTTAAATCTCTTTTGGGGATGGAATCTCTCTCTAAAGCCACATCTCATGATGGGAATGAGACAAATGGTACTCAAGTAGTAGATAGTAATAGCACTGCTTCGATGCAGCAGAGTGAAGAGAAAAAGGATAAAGCAAAAGAGCAAACAAAGAGCGAGACAATAGTGGCACCACAAGAGCATAAAAAGTTTGATCTTGTCTCAATCGATAGTAGCAGCAGCAATAGTACGGTTGTAGATACTAATCGTGGTGTTGCAAGTGGAGCAAGTAACAACTCTAGTGAAAATTTCGTTCGTGAAGAGAGCATTAATAGTTTAGAGAATGTAAGTAATGAAACAGATGCGAGTATACAAGCGTTAGAGCTAAATAACTCTATGCAAAGTGAGAGTCAAGAGGATCAAACAAGTGATGCAATAATTGTTACTGGAACTAATATTGACACCTCTCAAGAGCAAAGTAAGCTGCAAGAGAGTAATATTAGTTCAA
>JALWMN010000061.1 GCA_027083895.1 Campylobacteraceae bacterium | reverse complement strand
ATATGTAAATATGATTATGTCAGCTTTTTGGGATGAGAATTGTACTGACCCAAGATATAATAACCCTATACTTTATACAAGTTTTGATGAAGAACAAAATCTTAAAGAGTATATTAAAGATGGTATTTTGATGGGGAGGAGAGTAGGATCAGCAGGTTCTACTTCGAGACGGTATCAATATGATGATAATGGAGAACGTCTGACGGCTTCTAAGCAATTAAAAATGGAGCAGAATGATAATGATATACCAGATGATATTGATGATTATAACAATAGAGAGGAGAGGCTTATTCTAAGAAGCTCAAACCCTTCAATTGAAGATGGTGATTACAAAGATACCAGAATCAAACTATCTACTACTGTAGAGTATATAAATGATAAAGCAGATAATAGCTATAATGAACGTATTGTTGAGTTTAATAATCCATTTGATAGTAGTAAAGTTGTAACTGATAGAACTACTAATATAAAGTTGATTACCCTTACATTAGAGAGTGAAAATGATCCAGATAAACAGATTGTATTAAAATCATTTTCATGTAATATAGGAAGTGGGATTTTAACTGAGCGGATTTTTCCTGCTTCAATGTTTTTTAAATAGCAATAATTAACTTAAGGATAAAAAAGCGTGAAAAGAGCATTTACATTAATTGAATTGATTTTAACAATAGTTATACTCTCAGTTGTAACATATTTTTCGAGTGATCTCATTGCTAAAACATACCTCAATTATAATCGAGTAAACAGTCTCCAAAGAGCAAACTTACGTGTTGAAATTGCTTTAAACTCTATTGTTAATAGATTAGAAAATGCCATTGATGGCACTATTGTTAAAAGAAAAGATGTTAATAATACTAATCTTATTTCAATTATAGTTGCTCCAGATGACTACGAAGTATTGGAGTGGATCGGAAATGATATTGATGGATTTGAAGCACATAAAAATCTAGATGGAACAAGTAATACAACTATGATTCAGCCAGCTTGGAGTGGCTTTTGCAACATTTTAGAAAGTGATCCATATACTATTGTTACACCTGGCTCAAATTTAGAATTTGAAGAGGAGATAATTACCCGTCTCTCAGATGGTAATGTGACTTTTGAAGATGGATTTGCACTCTTTTTTCCAGGAAACTATGACTATACAAATGTTGGCTATCAAGGTACTAATCCTACTGGGGTATCACTTGTTACGGGAAAAGATACCTCTCTACCTGCTTTTAAACTCTCTTCTCCAGTAAGCCGCATAACAGAACACTATAAATTGGCTTGGACAGCTTATGCTGTATTACCAGTAAATTGTAATGGAGAAGGCGTCTGTGATTTGGAGTTGCGATATAATTTTCGACCTTGGAAAAATGAAGATTATGATTCTCCTCATATCTCCAGAGCACTTTTAGCAAAAAATGTATCAGTTTTTAAAACATATGCAACAGAAAACAGAGTTCATATAAAGCTATGTGTACAAGAGAGGTTAGGAGCTAATAGTAGAACATCAATTTGTAAAGAGAAGGTGGTATTTAGATGAGAATGAGAGAAGCTTTTTCACTACTAGTTGCAATTTTTACGATTGTATTAATATCTCTTGTGGGAACTTATATTTTTCATGCAAGTAGCTCTACGGTTAAAGAGGGGGAACTTCAATACAAAAAAGAGCAAGCAATGTTGTTGGCTAGAAGTTATACAGAGTATGCTGTAATGGCAATAAGTGCCAATAACCGATTTCTATCAAGTAGTGAATGTATAGATGAGATAAGAGCAGATGTTGGTAGCGACCCAGAAAGAGGAATGGGATATAGAGTTAGAGTTAAAATAACATATATTGGAAGTACTTTATATGTATCTAAATGTGATCACGTTGCTGCCCAATTTTCATACGATGTTCATGCTAATGCTTTAAGTGCTATTATTGATGTCTATGTTGAGTATAGAGAGATTACACACCCTAGCCTTTATAATGGAAACATCAATTTAGTACCTTGGAAAACCTACCATAGAAGGAGCATTCAAAAAATATGAAAAGAGATGCATTTAGCCTTATTGAACTTTTAATAGTAATTGTAATATTGGGTATTTTAGCCACCTACTCTACCAAAATGTATAGTAGAAATGTCAGAGCTGAAGCAATCAATCATATTCTATCGATGATTCGTTATACACAAAACTTAGCACTTCATGATAAAAAACATGATAGAGATAATGCTTACTGGCAACGCTCTTTTTGGAGATTTCAGATTTGGCACTGCAAAGGAAGCCAGGATCTTTACTATACTATAGGGACTGACTCAAATTATAATAGTGAAATCGATTCAAATGAAAGTGCAATAGATCCAAGTAATGGAAAGTTTCTCTATTGGGTAAGATCTAAAGAGTGTTTAAAAAGTACTGATGATGCCTTAAAACAAGATGTGAGTCCCAATGTTTTTTTGACCCAAAGATATGGTATAAATAGAGTAGAATTTAGTGCTTGCAAAATCAGAGCAAATGGTTCTAGTAAAAGTTCTTCAAAACATATAGGGTTTGATAACTATGGAAGACCAATTAAAGGTTATACAGAAACTACTTCTCCAGACTATTATGGGCATATAGTAGACGATTGTACAATAACATTTTTCTTTAAAGATAACTTTTTAAGACCATTTACAATTGTTATAACTAAAGAGAGTGGATATGCTTATTTACAAGAAAATCCTAATCTCTAAAGCTCTATACCCTATTTAGACTCCATCTCTTTTTCAACTAAATCTTTTCTTTCCCCATTTTCGTTAAATTTGCTCTCAAAGTTTCTTTTAATTATTAAAAAGGTCATAAAAGCAAAGAGGAAAGCAACAATAATATAGAGATAGTCAAAAAATCCCATTATAAGCCCTTATGATTTAAAATCTATAGTAATCTTATTAAAACAAGTTAAAGAGTAGTTTTGACGCAGAGCCTCATATGCAACAATACCTACACTAGTAGCTAGATTTAGACTCCTACCTTTCTCTCCCATAGGTATTGTAATACACTTTTCTAAATTGGATTTAAGTAGATCCTCTGGTAAACCTTTTGTTTCAGAGCCAAAAAGAAAATAGTCTCCAATTTCATAGGATTGATCCCAGTAGATTCTATCTGTTTTGGTAGTTGCAAAGTGCATCTTCTCTATGGGGTTATTTTCTAGAAACTCAGATAAGTTTTTCCAAACCTTTAAATTGAGTTCTTTCCAGTAATCTAGGCCTGCACGCTTTATTGCTCTATCGCTAATATCAAATCCTAGCGGTTCAACAAGATGGAGTGTTGCACCTATATTGACACACATCCTACCAATATTTCCTGTATTTGGTGGAATTTGAGGCTCAACTAAAACGATGTTAAACATTAAAAGACCACTGTTTTATTCTTATGCACAAATACTCTATCTTCGAGTACAAGTTTAAGGGCTCTTGAGAGTACAATTTTTTCTACATCGCGTCCGGCTCGTTGCATATCTCTCCAATCATAGCGATGGTTAACACTAATAACATCTTGTGCAATTATTGGCCCCTCATCAAGATCGTTTGTAACAAAGTGTGCTGTAGCTCCAATAATTTTTACACCTCTATTATAGGCTTGCTTGTAAGGGTTTGCACCGATAAATGCTGGTAGGAATGAGTGGTGAATATTGATTATTCGTCCTTCATAGGCTGCAACAAATTTTGGTGTAAGTATACGCATATATTTAGCTAAAACAATATAATCAAAACTATATTTAGCTAATTCATGCATTATAAGCTCTTCGTGCTCTTCTCTACTAAGATTATCTGCACTGATGGTAAGAAATGGAATATCGAAACGTTCAACTAAGCTTTTTAAATTCTTTCGGTTACTTATAACTGCTACTATATTTGCCTCTAGCTCACCATCGATATAGCGGATTAAGAGATCTCCTAGAGCATGGGACTCTTTTGTAACCATAATAACAATATTTTTCTTTGCAGGGGGAATTACTTTTACATTTGCACTATTATTAAGCTCTTTTATAAGTGCACTCTCTAAATCAAAAGGTTCGAAATTACCAGCAACAACACTTCGCATAAAGAAGTATTGATCCTCTTTATCAACAAATTCACGGTTGCTGATGATATTTAGATCATATTCATAAAAGATCTTCGAGATCTTATAAACAAGACCCTTTTGGTCTTTGCAATCAATTAATACCCGTGCTCGCTTAACCATCTATTTAACTCTTAGCAACATAATTTGCAATAATACTACCCATTTCGCTACAAGAGACAATCTCTTTTGCATCATAGGCACTTAAGTCTCCAGTTCTATAACCATCTGCAAGCACCTTTTTAATTGCACTCTCTATTGCATCTGCAGCCTCTATTTCATTAAGAGCATATCTAAGCATCATTGCAGCACTTGCAATTGTAGCAATTGGGTTTGCAATTCCTTGCCCTGCTATATCTGGTGCACTTCCATGAATTGGTTCATAAAGCCCTACTTTGCTTCCAACACTTGCACTTGGTAAAAGCCCTATTGAGCCACTTAGCATACTTGCAGCATCTGAGAGAATATCGCCAAAGATATTGCCTGTTACAATAACATCAAACTGTTTTGGCTGGCGAATAAGCTGCATTGCTGCATTATCAACATACATATGGCTTAACTCTACCTCTGGATACTCTTGAGCAACCTCTTCTACTACTTCCCTCCAGAGTTGGCTTACCTCTAAAACATTTGCTTTATCAACAGAGCATACTCTCTTATTTCGCTTCATAGCGATATCAAAAGCAACTTTTGCAATTCTTGCAATCTCTTCTTTTGTATAAACCATAGTGTTATAGGCTTTTTGAGGAGTATATTCACGAGGCTCTCCAAAATAGATACCACCAGTAAGTTCACGAACAACCATAATATCTACACCCTCAACTACACTTGGCTTGAGTGTAGAGGCATTGACAAGTTCATCGTATACAATTGCAGGTCGCAAATTTGCAAATGTTCCCATCTCTTTTCGAAGTTTCAAAAGTCCTGTCTCTGGGCGTAAATGTCTCTCTAAATTATCCCACTTTGGCCCCCCTATTGCACCAAAGAGTACGGCATCTACACGATTGACACCAATAAGTGTCTCTTGTGGAATTGGAGAGCCTGTCTCATCAATAGCTGCACCACCAAGCAAAAACTCTTCGTACTGCAACTCAAAACCAAAATGGCTTGCAGTAGCATCTAAAACTTTTATTGCTTCATCAATAATTTCGGGACCAATACCATCGCCTTTAATGATACCTATTTTATATGATTTACCCATTACTTACACTCCCTTATTAGCTATCTCTTTTTTTGCAAACTCTATAAGACCGCCACTTGCAACTAGCTCTTGCATAAACTCTGGAATTGGAGTAAACTTATAGGTTTTTCCAGTAGTTTTGTTAATTATCTCTCCCCTATCCATATCGATTTTTACAATATCGCCTTCGTTGATTTCGTCAACATCTTTAAGTTCAAAGATAGGAAGTCCCATATTAAATGCATTACGATAGAAGATTCTTGCAAACGTAGGTGCAATTACTGCAGCAATGCCAGCGGCTTTGAGTGCAATTGGTGCATGCTCTCTACTGCTTCCACACCCAAAGTTTTCGCCTGCAACAATAATATCTCCTGGTTGCATTTTTTGGGTAAACTCTGGGTCAGCATCTTCCATAATATGCTTAGCAAGCTCTTTTGGATCGCTTGTATTTAAGTACCTTGCAGCTATAATTATATCTGTATCGATATTTTTGCCAAATTTCCAAACTCTTCCTTGCACAAGATTATCCTTCAAAAAAATTTTAGCTATTATACCCAATTTTTACGATCAATAGCTTTTAGTCTAAAAAATATCTCTTTTTTTGCCAAAATTCGATACATAAAACTAAATTATTTATACAAAATATAGATTTTTTATACAAAAATGAAAAAATTTGGGTATAATATTACACATTTTCTTACAAATAGACTCAAAATTAGTTGAAATAGTGAATATATGCTTATAGGAGCCTCTTTCCATGTCTTCAAAAAAAACATCAGATCCAATTGCAAAAATAGAAAGAAACTTTTCAAAACTTAAAAAAAACTCATTAGCCACCTATGAAGGTATAGTTAAAGAGTTCGATAAAGCACCAACAGCAGCACAAGCAAAAAAGATCAAATCGCTTGCAAATAAGTACAATATAAAAGTTGTTTCAGCTTCAGAGTATGCAAAAGTTGTCAGCGATAAAAATGAACAGAAACTTGAAGCTGAGAGAGAAGCTGCAAGTACACAAGAGATAGATGATGAGTTTGATATCACAAAAGATAAAGAGCTTTTAGAGTGGAGTCGAAGCGA
The DNA here is from genome assembly GCA_027083895.1 of Campylobacteraceae bacterium. Taxonomy (GTDB): domain Bacteria; phylum Campylobacterota; class Campylobacteria; order Campylobacterales; family Sulfurovaceae; genus JAADEQ01. Next base: position 421 of record JALWMN010000061.1, on the reverse strand, counting down.
TTCTCCTGTACGGATGTATCTTCGTGAGATGGGAAAAATCCCACTCTTAACAAAAGAGGAGGAGATAGAACTGAGTCAACGCATCGAAGAGGGTGAAGATATTATTATTGATGCAATCTGTTCAGTCCCATACCTTATTGATTATATTCTTAATTATAAAGAGCCGCTTTTAAATAGAGAGCGACGAGTTAAAGAGCTCTTTAAGAGTTTTGATGATAGTGATGATGAGGAGGAGGTTGAAGAGGTTGAAGAGAAAGAAATTGAAACAGAAGAGATAGAAGAGAATAACAAAGTTAATAAGCGTGTTAGCCAAGTTGTAGAACGGTTTAAAGCACTGGAGAAGGCGAAAAAGGAGTGGATGAAAGAGAAGGAGAAGTTTGATAAACTGATACAAGAGGGTGAAACAAATGAAGATACCCTT
>JALWMN010000060.1 GCA_027083895.1 Campylobacteraceae bacterium | reverse complement strand
GTGCATAAAAAAATCTCTAGTACTAGCCGTAGCTAATTCTAATACAAAATTTGGGTTCAAAGATTTTTTAAATGCAGATTGCCTCATCTCATTCTCCCCAAAGGGTGCTATACTTTCGCCCAAATACTGCGTTAGATTTTCTTGAATTAGCCTCCGGCTAGTCCTGAGAAAATCTACCTTGCTTTTGAACGAAATTGTAGCATTAAAAATTAAGATTATTTTTTGGGTGCGATAATAATAAAAAGGAGAGCAAAATGATTAATATTGTAATAACAGGGTGTAGTAGTGGTATAGGGTTAGAGACAGCACTCTACCTTAAAGAGAGAATGGTAAAGGTATACCCGACTGCAAGAAAATTAGATGATGTCGCAAAATTAAAAGAGCTTGGTTTTGAAGATGCACAATATTTAGATATCTGCGATTATAAAAGTATTAAAGATGTTATTAAGTATGTTCTTGAAAAAGATGGGAAGATTGATGTATGGTTTAATAATGCAGGCTATGGACAAATTGGTGCTTTAGAGGATATTGAAACAGATCTTGTGCGTAAGCAGTTTGAGACAAATGTTTTTGGACTCCATGAAGCTACTAAAGAGGTACTTAAAGTAATGCGAAAACAAGGCTATGGAAAAATTATCCAGCACAGCTCCGTACTTGGTTTAGTTTCACTTCCGTTTAGAGGTGCTTATAATGCAAGTAAATATGCCGTTGAGGGATTAACAGATACTTTGCGATTAGAGCTTGCTAAAACAGAAATCTATCCTATTCTACTCAATACTGGTCCAGTCGAGAGTAAATTTAGAGAAAATGCAATCGCAACGTTAGATGCAATCGATTATAGCCACTCCCACCATAAAGAGTATTATGAGAGAGCAAAGAGTGGTAGATCTAAAAAGGTCCCATTCTCTCTTCCAGCTTCATCTGTAGCAGAGGTAGTACATAAAATTATTTTAAGCGATAAACCAAAACCTCGCTACTATATAACAAAAGCTACCTATATTTTGGGCTTTGCAAAGAGAGTACTTAGCACTTCTCTTCTTGATAAACTCTTACTAAAGGTATAGATATTATCTATACCTCTTGAATTATAGAGTAGATAGGGACATCAAGCTTTGACTTCCCATCCAAGAACGTTAACTCAATAATAAAACAAGCCTCTACACACTTAGCACCAACTCTTTCAATCAATCTAGCAGCTGCAGATGCTGTACCACCTGTTGCTAAAAGATCATCGATTAATAATACTCTAGCTCTCTCTTTACTTGAGAATGCATCGATATGGATCTCGACCTCATCATAACCATACTCTAAAGAGTATTTTTCTGAAACAGTTGTATAAGGAAGCTTTCCTTTTTTACGAATCGGTACAAAACCTATTCCAAGATGCGATGCAAGTGCTGCACCAAAGATAAAACCTCTTGCATCGATACCTGCAATATAGTCTAAATTGTATTCCCTATATCGCTCAACTAAATGCTCCATTAATCTTTTAAAAACTTCTGCATTATTTAAAAGTGTCGTAATATCTTTAAAATTAATACCAGGCTTTGGAAAGTCTGCTACTTCTCGAATAGACTCTTTAATCAGTGCTAACTCTTCACTATTCATCTCTTATCTCCTCACATTAAAATTCAAATCCGCCTCCGCTACCTTTATTCATGCTCTCATAGACAGCTTTTACATACGCATCTCTTAACGGGCACTCTAAAAGTTTCTTGCAAGGAAAACAGCTCTGAAGATTTTGCTCTTTTTGACACAATTGAAGCTCTGCAAGCTTCTCTTGTAGTGCTCTCTCCCACTGGTCCAACTCTTTTTCTTGATTGCTACTTGCACCCATAAGCCACTTTTACCCTCTCTATCTCATAATTTGAACCAAAAAAGCATGGAGTAGTATCATGAGGATGTTTAGGATCAAGCTCTAATAAACTTCTACCTTTATCATCTATGGCACCACCTCCAGCTTCAATAAATGTAAGGGCAAATGGAATCACTTCAAAAAAATCTCTCAATTTCCCCTTTGGCTTATCAGTCGTTCCTGGATAACTAAAGAGTCCGCCTCCCTTTAAAAGGATTTGGTGGAGATCTGGTACCATACCCCCACTATAACGTAAACGATACCCCTCTTGAAAGAGTGACTCTATAAGGGCTTTATGGTGTGGATACCAATTTTTTTGTGTAGCACCTGGAGCATTAAGCTTTCCCTTCTCATCCATAGAGATATCTGCAATCTTTTGCAAACTTCCATTTATAAGACGAAAGTGTTCTGGTTTTTTACCCTTTATTGTCTTTACAACTTCCACTCTTGGTCCATAAACTATATAATAAGATGCAACAATATTTTCACCACTGAGCCTACCTTTATAGATGCCAAAAATTGAACCTACTGAAAGATTGTAATCAACTATACTAGAGCCATCAAGTGGATCGTAGCAGATGGTATACTCTCCATCTGGATTAATTGTAACAATATCCTCTTTCTCTTCACTAATAATAGAGTGTATGTTTGAGAGTTTTTTTAACTCCTCTTCTATTATGATATCGCTTTGAATATCGAGTTTTAGCTGCTGGTCACCAGTGGCATTACTATTTTGGCTATAGCCACTCTCACCATTTTTTATTAAGTTATCTATTTTGAGTGCAATCTCTTCTAATTTCTTAAATATTGCTTCCATTATGCCCCTTTTATCTCTTTTGCAATTGTAAAAATATAATCTATTATCTCTTTGGTATTGTTTAAATCTAAAACAACCTTATCAAGCTTTGCTAACTTCTCATGCGAAATAGAGCTATCAACTGCAACAGCTAAAACATAGGGTAGATAACTCTCTTCAATATCATTTCGAAAGACAGCAATGCGTGGAAGATCCCAAGTTTTCAGCCCCTCTACAATTAAAAGATCAAAAGGTGAAAGTTGTGTTGCTAACTCATTAAGTGAAGAACTTTGGTGTTTAAAGAGTGTCGTTCGTCTATTGGATACAACTGCAACATCTGCTCCAGTTTGGAAAAAACGACCACTATCTTTTGTTGGATTATCAAAAATTGCCTTATCTTTTGGATCATGCTTGATAATTGCAACTTTATAATCTTTTATTAACTCACGTGCAATCTTTTCAATAAGTGTTGTTTTGCCACTTCCAGATGGACCAGTTATTGCAATTGCCAACTGTTTCAAACTCTTTTCCTTTTTGAGCAATTTTAGAGGTGCTCTTTAGTAAAATTATACTATAATTTATCTATTACTCTAACAAGCTAAAAGCTTCTTTGACAAATAAACAATTGGAGATCGTATGAAATATTACCAATTAATGATTCTCATTCCTCTTATCACGGCATGTACTACAAAAAATGCAGGCTTAGAAAATTTAGAGGCTAATGCAAAAGAGTTTAACGATTTTTCAAATACGGCTTACCTTCTTAATAGTAAGGAGATTGCCTACTTTACATTAACTGATTCAGAAATTAAAATTCAACTAATCAATAAAGATCGATTAAGTGATAATAAAATAGTTTCGTGCCAGGTTAATAATAAGCCAGCAGTACTTGTAGAAGATAGTAGTCAAAGTTGGGATAACAACTATATAATCTCTTTAGATAGCATTATTAAAAAAGCAAAAATTGAGTGTAAACTAAGTGATGGAAGAACTCTCACTCAAACAATTTCACGCTATTAACGAAACCTATCGGTAAGTTCTGGCTTATCTAACTGTTTTAGAAGTGTGGTAATTCTAATAGGACTTCCAAGCAGCATTCGGTAGATTACATAATTAGCTAAAACCTTTTTACCATAATGGTTTGCTTGCTCATTATCTACCAGCTCCATACTTAAATAGGGCTCATACTTGCCATCTCCTCGAAATAGATTTTTGCGTAACAATCTTCGTGTATATCCTATACCTGCATTATAAGCGTATGCTACAAAAAGTGGATGGTAGAGATACCTATTTAGATAATTTAAGTGATCATTGGCAAATTTTATAGCTGTTTGAGGATTGAAGATATCTGTGTAACTTACAGTTACACCCCTCTCTTTTGCAATGTGGCGAATAAGAAATGGCATAAATTGCATCATACCAAGTGCAAACGATCTTGAGATAGAGGCTGGAATAAAACGACTCTCCTGTCTTGCAAGTGCTAAAATAAGAGCTTGTCGATTAATCGAGTAGTTCTTTAAAAGCTCTCTATAGAGTAGAGGAAAGTACTGCTTCGTATCTTTAGAGGCTTTATTTAAAATATAGTAGTAGTAAGCTGCACTCTCTTTACTATTATACTTTTTTGCTAGTTGATAGAGATTTGTCTTTCGAGAAAAGATCTTTTGCTTTAGGCGTGCCCAAGCGATAGGATCATCAATTGGAATTGGAGATTGTCTATGTTTATTTATAGCAGCTTTTGCTGGTTGTGGATAGGGGAGATTTAAAAGATCTAGGGCAATTAGTTTATATATATTAAAATCATAGCTCTTTACAAGATAATGGAGATATTTTCTATTTTTGCTTGTTAAATAGTACCAAAATATTGCCTTATCTTTGTAGAAACGTTCTCTTGCTTTCGAGATTGCACTCTTAAAAAATTGAGCAGCTAAGCTATCGTTTCCTCTCTTTATACTATCAAATCCCAATTTTAACAAGTTATTATAGTTAATTTTATTGCCTCTAACAGGTGGGGTTGTTAGTGAAATACCTTGTAGATTCTTTAAGTGCTCTTTGTTTATACGAAAGAGAAATTCATTGATAGAGTGATGCTTTGTTAATCTTTGATAGAGAACTTTGTCTAACTTTTTATTGAGCAACTTTCTATTTGCTGCACCTGCTAGATTAAAAACTGCTAGCTTCTCTTTATCGCTAAGTTGTAACCAAGCATTAAAAAAATTGCCTTTTTTATGGAGTTTATTGATTAAATCTCTATAGTAAGCTTTATTTTGTGGAGAATAGCTCTTTAAGTGAGGTTTAGTAAGGTGGTACCCACTTTTGAGATAAAATGCACGATCCAATTTGGTGTTAACTCGAAATATCAATTTTGCTGCTCTTATAGCTTCATTTTTACTTGTACTCTTTTGAAGTAAAAATTGCCAAATAAAAAAGTCTCTCTCAATAGATCTTGGCATATGCTGTAGCTTAGAGAGAGTCATACTCCACCCCAAAGAGTAGAGTAGAAGCATAAGAATAAAAATTTTTTTGATAAACAAGATTAGCCTTTTAGAGGTATAATCCAGAGAGTATACCAATTAAGATATTGAGTACAAAAATAACTACAATAGGTGATAAATCAATACCATTAATTATTACAAATGGCATTTTCTGCCGTATAAAACTAAAAACTGGCTCTGTCGAGCGACGAAGAAACTGTACAATTGGATTGTAAGGATCTGGGTTTACAAAAGAAAGAAGTGCTGCAATAATTACAATCCATATATAGATATTAATTATAAGAATCGCAACACTTAAGAGACTATTGATAATTAGTGACATTGTGCTACCTCCAGTAAATATGATTTTATATAGCTATATATTATATCTAAATTTGGACCTTCCTCTTTGCCAGTTAGAACTCTTCGAAGAGCTTTTTCAAATTCTGCTTCTTCTAAATTGCTTTTTGAGAGTAGATAGCTTTTAAAATCTGCATACTCTTGAAAGTATGGAGCGTCTAAAATAAGCTCAGAGAGCTTCTTTTCAATTTTATTACACTCTTTTTTTTGAAAGAGGGGAGTAAAATACTCTTCTAGTTCATTAATTGTCGCTGCATCATCCAAAAAGAGCTTGAGAAATTCACCAATATCTCTATCTGCAAAAGAAAAAATTAAAGAGAGCTTTTTTGCATCCATCCATTTTAAGTGTTTTCGATTAAACTCTCTAAGCTCCTCTATGGAAAAATCTCTTTTAGCTTCACTATATAAAGATGCAAAATCAAAATTATTAATAGCATCTGGAAGATAAGATATTTTACCCTCAATTGGTGCACTTAAGGAGAGTAGGTACTCGATAATAGCATCTGGTAAATACCCCTCTTGCAAAAGGTACTCTACGGTTAGGGTCTGTTTAGTTTTACTCTTGAGTGTAGGGAGATGATAATAGGATACTCTATTTAGAAAACCTAACTGCTCTTGAATATAGAGAATTCTTGCAGTCGCAATACTATTTTCTTGCTCATCTACTACAGTTGTTATACCGCTAGCCATATCATCTACAGCTACTGCAAAGATAGTAGTAGGTAAGCCACTACTTGTTAGAATCGTAAAAGATCCAACCTCATTAAGATCATGATTTATCTTGCCTAGCAGAAGATCTTTAATTACAATATTATGGTGCGGCTTTACAATCTTAATTGAAAATTTCTCTCCTTTATCTATACGATACTGTAAATCCTTTTTAGTTATGGATGCACATTGGCAAGCTGAATGTTTATTACAAAAGCAAGCATAGGCTTTTGACTCTTTTACCAAACGTTGAGCCATCTGTTGATAGATAGAGAGGTTGTTGCTCATATAAAAAGAATTTTGGGTATCTATAGCAAACTTTTTAAGAATCTCTAAACCAATTTGCTCACTTTTATTACTTTCACTTTTTAGATCATTAATACGTATATAAAAACTCTTCCCATCTTGCAATGCTTTAATATAGTTTAAGAGAGCTAATCTTAAGCTTCTTATATCTAAATCTGTAGATGGAAGAAGAAAACGTAGCATTAATAATCCTCTTTTTCTTTTGATTATACACTAATATTAATTAATAGAAAATAAAAACTGTATACTTTTGTAAAAAAATAGTTTGACTTTTAGGGTCTAAATAGTATATTTTTAA
>JALWMN010000059.1 GCA_027083895.1 Campylobacteraceae bacterium | reverse complement strand
GATCTATGCATTATACTATTGAGGATCTGGAGCCGAGCGATATCTATAAATTGGTATCAAATATAGTAACTCCAAGACCAATTGCATGGGTAAGCACACAATCAGAAAAAGATATTCTTAACTTAGCACCATTTAGCTACTTTATCCCACTCTCCTCCTCTCCAGCAACTCTCTTAATCTCAATTGGACACAAAAGCGATGGCACCCCAAAAGATACACTTAAAAACCTGCGTGAAACAAAAAAATGCTCAATAGTCATTGCACAACCTAACGACCTACAAGCACTCCATAACTCCGCTTCACCACTAGAGTTCAACCAAAGTGAATATAGCTTATATCAAATCGATTCTAAGGTCCTCAATCCAGACTATCCTGCAGTACCAAAAAGTGCTCAAATTGTTCTCTTTTGTGATTACTATAAAGAGGTTGAATTAGAAGGTTCAAAAACGATACCTGTAATAGTAGAGATAAAAAAAGTCTATATTCATGAATCCTTGGTACTAGATAAAGAGTCAATAAAGATAGATATTGAACGACCTACCCTTGCTCGAGTAGGTAAAGAGTACTTTACATTAGGAGAAAAACTCAAAATAGAATAGAAAAACCTCTATCTAAAGAGCCCAGGTGGCACCCCACCACCACCTTGCATCTGCTTCATAATCTCTTGCATCTGCTTCATACCATTTTTACCTGAGAGCTTTTTTGCCATCTTTGCAGCATTTTTAAACTGCTTTAAAATACGATTCACTTGCATCTGGTCAAGTCCAGCTCCAGCAGCGATCCTTCTTTTTCGTGAGTTATTTAAAAGATCTGGATTCTCACGCTCTTTTGGTGTCATTGAGCTTATCATTGCTTTAATCTGCTTCATCTCTTTTGAATTTTCTAAATCTATTTCGCCTATCTGTTTTGCTATACCACTCATTCCAGGGATCATACTCATGAGCGATTTCATAGAACCAAGCTTTTTCATCTGCTCCATCTGCTCTAAAAAGTCATTGAAATTAAACTGCCCTTTTTTAATCTTTTTAGTAATCTTCTTTGCACTCTTCTCATCAATGGCAGCTGTAGTCTTTTCTATAAGACTCTCTAGATCCCCAGCCCCCATAAGCCTCTTTACAATTCTATCTGGAATAAAGGCATCGAGATCTGGCATCTTCTCACCACTACCAATAAATCGCAGTGGAACACCAACTTGGTGTGCAACACCAAGTGCCACACCACCTTTACTATCTGCATCGAATTTACTCAAGACAACGCCTGTAATTCCAATCTTCTCTTTAAAGGTTGCAGCTGTACGTACCGCATCGATACCTGTCATTGCATCAGCAACATAAAAGATCTCATCTGGATTTGCAATCTCTTTTATTCTTGCTAACTCCTCCATCAACTCATCATCTATCGCTAAACGACCTGCAGTATCGATTAAGAGTACATCATACATACCATCTTCGGCCTCTTTCAGTGCCTTTTTTACAATCTCTTCAGAAGTTGCATTCTCATCAGCTACTAAATCAACACCTATTTGCTCTGTAATTTGCCGCAACTGTTCTACTGCTGCTAACCTTTGTAAATCTGCTGCAGCTACTAAAACCTTTTTCTTTTTTTGCTCTTTAAGCATATAGGCAAGCTTACCGGTAGTTGTTGTTTTACCACTTCCCTGAAGCCCTGTCATTAGCACTACTGTTGGTGGCTTTGGTGCAAATACAAAGCCTTGATTTCCTTTAGCAGTTAAGATAACATTTAACTCTTTTGCAAGTGCTCTTAAAAAGTTATCTTTCCCAACACCCGCTGCTTTTACATCCTTCTCAACATTTGTTAAGAGCTCTTTTACCACCTTATGGTGCACATCAGCCTTTAAGAGCGACTTTTTTAACTCTGTTAAAGCCTTTTTTAGAGCCTTCTCATCATCATGAAATCGAATCTTTCCAATTGCACTTTTAAAACTCTCTGTTAGAGTATCAAACATCAACAATCTCCCCTATTTTATTGCTAATATTGTATCTAAAATTATTTATACTTTATAATATCTGCAGGTTCTGGAGCAATAATCTCCTTACCAAAAATCACTACCTTGCTTGCATGAAGCAATATTCTCTTACTCTTTGTAGGGCTCCCATACTGCTCATCACCAACAATTGGATGCCCTACATAGGCTAAATGGAGCCGCACTTGATGTGTTCGACCAGTTTTAATTTCGATATCGACTTTACTCTTTTTCCCCTGCACCTCATTAGGTTTTACAATTGTTATCGCCTCTTTTCCAATTCTTTTATTAATTTTCGAAATCGACTTAGGGCCTTTAATAGTATGGATAGGTGCATCTATAAGCATCTCTTCATAGACAATCCCTTCAACCCAAGCAGTATAAAACTTCTTTACCCTTCTATTTCTAAAACTCTCAATCGCCTTTTTTAAGAAAGTCTCATCTTTTGCCAAAAGTAAAACTCCACTTGTCTCTCGATCAAGTCTATGGATTAAAGATACTCCATCAAACATAGCTTCAACTTCATAACTATCTAAAAAGGCTGGTTTATTGACTGCTAAGAGATGTTCATCTTCATAAATTTTTTTAATCTTTTCTGGCATCTCTACACGAAACCTTGTATTTATAGGAAGCTCCGCCCTAGCAATTTTTAACTTTCTATCCCCAATATAAACTAAACCTCTATCTATTAACTCTTTTGCTCGCTTACCAGAAATCTCTAACTCTCTTGCAAGAAGCTTATAAGCTTTATCTTTCACTCTTTACTTCCTCAATAAAATCTTCTAACTCTTTACTCTTTGGCAATCGAATCAGTTTTAGTTTACTACTCTCCCCACTGATGATCGCAACACTACTCTTTGGTACCTTAAAAGTTTTTGCAATAAACTTACGCAACTCTCTATTTGCAGCACCCTCAACTGCTGCAGCAGCCACTCTTACCTTCAAAGCATCCTCGCCATAAAGCCCGCAAAACTCGCTTCTACTTGCATTAGGCTGTGCCTTTATCTTCAGTATAATATACTCTCCATCATCACTATAAAACACTCTCTATCTCCTCTACTAGCTCGTCAATAGTAGCTTTAAACTCTATTTTACTCTTCTTAATTGCTCGATAATTTAAGAGTGTTTCACTCAATGAATCTAGCTCTGTTATCTCTATTCCCTCGATAGCATTAAATATATCTACCTGGTTAAAATAGTGTGGACCACTTATAATTTTACAATTAAATTGTGCCGCCTCTAAAGCGTTATGGCCACCAATCTCAACAAATGCCCCTCCTAAAATAACTATATCACTCATTTTATAGATATTTATTAACTCTCCCATACAATCTACAAGTACAATATCACTGCTAAATGCTTGAGACATAGAGAAACGACTAAAAGAAAGATTCTGTTTCTTTGCCTCATCTTCTAAAAGTTGTGCAACTTTCTCAAACCGCTCAGGGTGTCTTGGTACCACAATTAACTGTGCATTCTCTACACTTTTAAGCTCCAAATAAGCCTTAACAATCCCCTCTTCTTCCCCCTCATGAGTACTTGCAGCAGTTACTACTAGTGGGTACTCTTTTTGGTAACTCTTTGTCGCTGGCTGAATATTTAAAAATTTAATATTTCCACTCACTTTAATATTCTTAGCACCTAATCGAGCCAATCGTTTTGCATCTTCAAAGCTTTGTGCGTATACACTATCGATATTTTGAAATATCTTTTTATAAACCCACTTAAACTTTAGATACTTCGGATAAGAACGGCTACTTACTCTCGCATTAATCAAAAAGGTTCTACTGCCCTTTTGCTTTGCAACAAAAAAGAGCATATACCAAAGCTCTGCCTCAACTACAATTAGGACCTTCTGCTTACTAGACCACTTTGGTAAAAAGATCTCAAAAGGGAGATAACGAACATTTTGTGAATACTCATGTAAAACACTGAATCCTGTTTGCGTTATGGCACTAAAATTGAGCCTTTTTGTTTTAAATCTATCAGCTAACGGTTTAATCGCTTTTGCCTCTCCATAGCTACAGGTATGAAAATGGATATCCCCCTCCTCAAAGGGAGGATTATTTTTTAAAAAAAACCGAGCTGGAATAGAATCTTTATACTTCTTGCGAAACGAAAGAAAAAAGAGAAATGGGAGCGAAACAATATAGAATATCGATCCTATTAGCAGATAAAAAAAAGAGAACACAAAATTACGCCTCAGCCTTTTCGCTCTCTGCTTCTAAATAGAGTACTCTTCCACAATGTGGGCAAGTAACAATCTCTTCACCCTTAATAAGATCACTATATGATTTATCATTTATCTTCATATAACAACCATAACATGCTTGATTTTCAACCTTAACAACTGCTGTATTCCCTGCCCACTTTCTAATTTTTTCATAGAAAGCTAAAATTTTTAAATCCATTGCTCGAATTATCTTATCTCGCTGTTGATAATATATAGATTTCTGATCTTCTATAGCTTGTAGTTCTTTTTTAACCTCCTCTTGAATTCTATCCAACTCTTCAAGTGTCTCTTGATACTCACTCTCTAATTCTACAAGTTCCTGGCTCTTTAGATCATTTTCCTTGTTTAGTTTCTCTATCTCTTCATTATTATAAATAATAGTATCTTTTGCTATCTGTTCATCTGATGAAAGAGCCTTAATCTCTCGCTCACTCTTTACTAAAGCCGACTTCTTCTTCAGTGAATCTAAATGATCTTTAAGCTCTTGGATCTGGATCTCAAAACTCTTAATTTTGATACGGTTATTCTCAATTAACTCTTCTATTTCAGCCTTTTTCGCAGCCAATTCTTCTACCCTCTTTTGAGCATTAGCAACTTTATTTTTAATCGCATCAATTTGTGGGGCATAGCTATCTAAAGCTCGATCGATTTTTGACAAATCAACTAACTCTTTTGTGTATCTATTCAATATCTATCCTTTACCATCATTTTATTCACTCTTAACATATTCTCTTGAGTAGAGATTTACAAAAACACTCTATAACTGAAGTTACTTAGTTTTTTTGCAAAATCCACTTTTATCTATAGAACTTTCCACTCCCATCAAAAAGATTGTTTATGAAACTACTATTCGTTCTGAAAACTCTACAGACTCCATTATGAGAGATTAAAGAAAAAACTCAAATGGGTTTTTAGACTGTGCAATTATAACCGAAATTGGCATAGAGTTTAATAAATCCATCATTACATCAACAAAAAATTGTTCACTTTCAAAGTGCCCTATATCTATCATCATCTTATCTTCGCTCAATGCTTTCATAGCATCATGATACTTGATATCTCCAGTTAAAAAGCAATCTACATCGATAAAATCTAATAAACTAGCACCAGCACCTGTTGTTAATGCGATAGAGTTAATAGTATCCTTTGGATTCACTACCCTCAATTGTGTCAAACCTAATTTATTTTTAATAAGCGTTAAGAGTTCATCTTTTCTAAATCTTTTTTGTGAAGTACAGATAAACTCACTCTCCTTATCAATCGAGAGACCCAATATCTTTTCAAAAACATACCTATTTAGGTGTGTTTTATCAAAGTTAGTATGCATCGCAATAAGAGAGAGATCCTTTTTTATCATTTTTGCTAGTAAATTGGCAGGATATTTTGATAGATCCAATCTCTTTAAACTCCCAAATATTATTGGATGGTGCACAACAAAGAGCGACCCCTCTTTTGCACTTTCAATGAGATTCTCATCTATGTCGAGTGCAACAACAATTTCACTCACTTCAGCATCCATAGATCCTAAATTAAGCCCACTATTATCCCATTTTTCTTGCAATTCAAATGGACTCAATTTATCTAAAAAATCATAAATCTCTTTTAACTTCAACTAAAACCCCTAACTCTTAATTCTCTTTAGTCTCTCTTCCTCTTGTGCTTTATAGAGTTTTGCACATCCAACTGCTAACTCCCGCACTCTTAATATGTAATTTTGTCTCTGTGCTTGCGAAATTGCCTTTCTAGCATCTAAAAGATTAAATGTGTGGCTTGCTATCATACATTGATCATATGCTGGAAGTGGTAACTCTGCCTCCAAGCATCTTTTACACTCGTTGCTAGCATCTTCAAAGTGTCTAAAGAGCATCTCAGTATCAGCTACTTCGAAATTATATTTACTAAACTCATACTCACTCTCTTTATGGACATCTCCATAAGTAGTTACACCTGTTTCGTTTTTGTTCCAGATAATATCGTAAACACTCTCTACACCCTGTAGATACATTGCAAGTCGCTCAGTTCCGTAAGTGATCTCTACAGCTACTGGATCACAAGCAATACCACCAACTTGCTGGAAGTAAGTAAATTGCGTAACCTCCATACCATCAAGCCACACTTCCCAACCAAGCCCCCAAGCACCAAGTGTTGGCGACTCCCAATTATCCTCTACAAAACGGATATCGTGGCTTTTTAAATCAAGCCCCAAATACTCTAAAGATTGAAGATAAAGCTCTTGAATATTGTCTGGGCTAGGTTTAATAAGCACCTGAAACTGATAGTACGCCCCAAGTCTATTTGGGTTCTCCCCATATCTCCCATCAGTTGGACGGCGGCTTGGAGCCACATAAGCTGCAGCCCAAGGAGTAGAATCAAGGCTTCTTAAAAGTGTCGCTGGATGAAATGTTCCAGCACCTGATGGAATATCATAAGGCTGCACAATATTACATCCCTCTTTTGCCCAAAACTCTTGCAGTTTAAGTAGTAGTTCACTAAAAGTTAACATAAATTTTCCCTCTCTATAAAATTTATAAATTGTTTACAATTTATTACAAGCTCTTCTTCAACTAAATATCTAAAACGATTAACTTTTCCTTTAAAATGCTTATGAAAAACACGCTTTGTATCTTTTATATCATAAACTATTAAAACACTTTTTTTATAATTATAAAATTCATC
>JALWMN010000058.1 GCA_027083895.1 Campylobacteraceae bacterium | reverse complement strand
CTTCTGCTTGATAGATTGGTCTACCAACTACTATATAATTTACTAATGCCTCTTTTGCTTTATCGATAGTTGCAACTCTTTGTTGATCACCTGCATCTTCTCCAAATGGTCTAATTCCTGGAGTGAGTGTTAAAAACTCTTTGCTTGTGTTCTTTTTAATATCTTGACTCTCAAAAACACTACATACTACACCATCTAAGCCACTCTCATATGCATCTTTTGCAAATTTACTTGCTGTGGCTGCTAACTCCTGATTATATACATCCATGAACTCTTCGTTACTAAAAGAGGTAAGGGCAGTGACTGCTAAGACAATTGGTCGCTTTTTAAGAGGTTTTAGCCGATCCATTACGCTTCGCATAGCTCTCTTACCACTACTTGCATGCACATTGAACATATCTACACCCAATGTTGCAATCTCTTCGGCTGCATCTGCCATAGTATTTGGAATATCGTAGAGTTTAAGATCTAAAAAGATTTTAAAAGTAGGATTAATTGCTTTTATCTCATCTAGCATAATTTTTCCATCACGAATATAGCTTCTAAACCCAACTTTGATCCATAAGTTATTATACTCTTTAATTTTTTTTAGGAGAGCAATATTTTTTTCTTTTGTAGGTAAATCGAGAGCTATACATAGTTCCATACTCAATACTCCACTTTTTTTGCTATAATTATACCCAAAATTAAAAAGAGGAGAATACTCTATGTTCGGCAGAAAAAAATTTAAAGAGTACAATTTAAGCCAAGAGGAGTTAAATAAGCTCCAGTATGCAATTATAGATACAAATAGAGGAAAGATTATTGTTAAACTTTTTCCTAAAGATGCACCAAATACAGTAGCAAATTTTGCACATTTAGCAAATAGTGGTTTTTATGATGGGTTAAAGTTCCACCGTGTAATTCCAGGTTTTATGGCTCAAGGTGGTTGTCCATACTCTAAGAGTAATCCTTCACTAGCAGGCACAGGAGGGCCTGGTTGGGCAATTCCTTGTGAGACAGATAACAGAGTAAAGCATAACCGAGGTGCTCTTTCTATGGCTCATGCGGGTAAAGATACAGGTGGTAGCCAATTTTTTATTACATTTGTAGAGACGCCACATTTAGATGGTGTGCATACTGTATTTGGTAATATACAAGAGGATGATATTGAGAGTTTTAAAAATTTAGATAGTATAAAACAAAATGATGATATTAACTCTAGTAGAGAAGTTAGATTAAAAATTTTAGAGAGTTAACTCTCTAAAACCTCAGCCACTCGTTTGGCACTCCCTTTTTGTAAATAGGTTCTAAGTATCTTTGAGTTTTTAAGAAACTCATCTTGCTTAAACTGTTTATAGGTTTTTACTAGGTTTTCTATGGTGAGTTGATCTTGTATAATCTCTGGATGCATTGGCTTTTTGCCCATCTTTTCAAAAAATATATTTGCTAAACCGATATAGTTTAGTTTTATAATTCTGCTTCCTATAAAGTAGTCGAGTGCTTTAGCCTTGTAAGTTAATATAAATGGTGTACCAATTATTGCAGCTTCGAGTGTTGCAGTGCCACTACAGATAAATGCAAAATCGGCCTCAACAAGTGCCTTTTGTGCATTATATGTTATTGTAAAGTTCGATATATCGCCATATATCCCTCTATTGTGCTCTAAATGTTTTGGGATTGCCAAAAGTAACTCTTTCTCTTTAAACAGTGTGCTGAGTTGGAGAAAAATTGGCATTAGTTTTTGAATTTCGCTTTTTCTACTTCCTGGCATAAAGAGGATCTTCTCAATATTGCCATTGAGACTCTCTTTGTAGTGCTTGATCGAATCAAGCAGTGGATGCCCCACATACTCAATATTAGCATTTGGAGGATAGTACTCTTTTTCAAATGGGATAATAGAGAGGAGCTTATCTACATTTTTAGCGAGCGTATAGACTCTCTTTTTTTTCCAAGCCCATGCTTGTGGGAGGATATAGTAGATAATCTCTTTATTGGGATACTTTTTCTTGATCTTCTTAGCAAGTGGCAGGTTAAAACCTGAGCTATCAATTAACAAAACTTTGTCTGCCTCATTAGCAAGTTCAACCATCTGCTTTGCTAAGTTAAGGAAAAAAGGAATCTTTTTAATAACATCAGTAAAGCCCATTATTGCACGCTCTTGCATATCTATTAAAGGCTCTCCTAAAGAGGAGTCAAAAATACCAGTGAGTGTAAAGTCGTTTTCTAAATGCTCTAAGAGAGACTTTAAGTGTATATTTGCAGAGTGCTCTAAGGCACTTACTAATATTTTCATTAGGTTCCTAATCTCTTTTTAGTATAATTATATCTAAATAAATTAAGCTTAGCTAGACGCTAATCGTAAGGTTCTTTAATGAAAGATGTAATCGAGTTTTTAAAAGCAAAAGGTAACCTTAAAGTAATAGATGAGCCACTAGATGTAGAGTTAGAGATTCCGCATATTGCATACTTAGAGGTAAAGAGAAGAGATTCACGCCCACTACTCTTTACAAAACCTGTATATAGAGCAAAAGGTATAGAGTATGATATACCTGTTTTAATGAATATTTTTGCAAATAAGCAAATTACACGTGAGATTTTTGGCAAAGAGCCAGATGAGATTGGGAACTCTATTGAGAGTTTAATGAAATTTAAACCACCTAAAGGCTTAATGGAAAAAATTAAGATGCTACCTACTCTAATAAGTCTTAAAAATGTTTTTCCAAAACGTTCAAAAATTAAAGGAGTGTGCCAAGAGGTTGTTTTACAAGGTAGCGACATCGATTTGGATAGACTACCCATACTAAAAACATGGGAAGAGGATGGTGGTAGATTTATTACTATGGGACAGGTATATACCCAGAGTCTCGATGGCTGTATGCAAAATGTTGGAATGTATAGACTGCAGCAGTTAGATAGCAATAAGTTGGCAATGCATTGGCAGATACATAAAGACGCGAGTAACTTTTTTGACCAGTATGCTAAGGCTGGTAAAAAGATGCCTGTCTCTATTGGAATAGGGGGTGATCCGCTCTATATTTGGTGTGGCCAAGCACCAATGCCGCATGGTATGTTTGAGATGCTGCTTTATGGATTTATTCGTAATAAAAGTGCAAAGCTTGTAAAATCAATTACTAACGATATTTATGTACCCCAAGATGTAGATTTTGTAATCGAAGGGTATGTTGACCCAACAAACTTTGCACCAGAGGGGCCTTTTGGCGATCATACTGGCTACTATACATTAGTTGAGGATTTTCCAGTAATGGAGGTAACTGCAATTACGCACAAGCAAAATCCAGTATTTGCAGCAACTGTGGTTGGTAAACCGCCACTCGAAGATAAGTATTTTGGCTGGGCTACTGAGCGGATCTTCTTACCACTGCTAAAGCCACTAGCACCTGAACTTATAGATTACAATATGCCTGAGAATGGAGTGTTTCATAACTTAATTATAGCAAAAATGCACCATAAATATCCAGGGCACGCTAAGCAGTTTATGCATGCATTTTGGGGAGTAGGGCAGATGAGCTTTGTTAAACATGCCATTTTTGTTAAAGAAGATGCCCCGCATTTAGAAAATTATGATGAACTTACAAAATATATTTTAAATAGAGTTAGTAAAGAGAATATCTTTATAAGTGAGGGTATAGTTGACCATTTAGATCACTCAAGTCCAAAACAGTTTATTGGAGGTAAGTTAGGTGTAGATGCTACAGGTGATGAGGTAGAAAGAAAAGTTGAAGTGTTAGAAGATAGTGAACTACTTACTAAAATGCAAGAACTAGAGCCAGATATTAAAGCCCTAAAGAGCTACTACACTAATACAGCTAACCCAATAACAGTTATTGCAGTAGAGAAAAATAGATCTATGCAAGAGGTAATTAGAATTTTAGCACCACTTGCAAAACATATTGCCATTTTAGTGCTTGTTGATACCTTTAATAACGATTTAGAAAATCCGTATATGCTCATTTGGAGAGTAGTAAATAATATAGATGCAAATAGAGATATTGTGCTAGAGCCATTTATTGCTATCGATGGAACAAATAAAAATAGCTTAGATGGCTTTAATAGAGAGTGGCCTAAAGATACACACTGCACAAAAGATGTATTAAAGAGATTGCAAGAGAGGGGCCTTATTGATATAGATGAGCAGTTTATTAGAGATTTTGGACTTCTAGATTTCAAATTGTATTAATGCAAGAGTTTAATAGACGCTTAAGAGAGCTTCCACTTGGGAGATTCTATGCCTATTATAATTGTAAAAAGTATCTAGTTACTAAAGAGCTTTACTCTAATGGAAAGATTATAAAAATCTTTGCGAGAGAACTTGGTGGGGTAGATATTGTAAGTGGTAACTACTTTACTACAATAAAGAATGGATTGCTAAAACCTTGTGAGATGAGCGACAAAAAAGTTATAGATTTTGTATTAAATATAGAATTACGATAATTCTTCTCCTATTTAATTTTGATTTAAGTTTTAATTGATATAATTTTGGTGTTAATAAAAATTATTATATAGGAGAAAATTAATGTTAGTAACAAAAAAAGCACCTGATTTTACTGCACCAGCAGTTTTAGGAAATGGAGAAATTGTAGAAGATTTTAAACTCTATGACAATTTTGGAGAGAATGGAACTGTTCTCTTTTTCTATCCATTAGACTTTACATTTGTATGTCCATCTGAGCTTATAGCGTTTGATCATAGATTAAAAGAGTTTCATGATAGAGGAATTAATGTAATTGGTTGTTCTGTTGATTCACAGTTTAGCCACTTTGCATGGAGAGAGACACCAGTAGAAAAAGGCGGTATAGGCAAAGTTGGATATCCGTTAGTAGCAGATCTAACAAAGCAAATCGCAAGAGATTATGATGTTCTTTTAGATGGTGGTGTGGCACTGAGAGGATCTTTCTTAATTGATAAGGATGGTACAATTCGCCATGCAGTAATAAACGATTTACCGCTTGGTAGAAATATTGATGAGATGTTAAGAATGGTTGATGCAATGCTATTTACTAATGAGCATGGTGAGGTTTGCCCTGCTAACTGGGAAAAAGGAAAAGAGGGTATGAAGCCTGATCCAGAAGGTGTAGCAGAGTATCTTGCAAAGCATGCTGAGGAGCTATAAGCTCTTTAGCAAATATTTTTGAGGATTTTTATGCAAAAACAGATTGTAGATATATTAAAAGAGTATAATCTTAAGGCAACACCACAAAGAGTAACAATACTATCGGCAATTCATAAAAGAGGCCATGCAAATATAGATGAGATCTATAAAGATGCAAAAGAGAAGCATTCTACAATCTCTTTAGCGACAGTCTATAAAAATGTTACATCGCTTGTTGCTATTGATCTTCTAAAAGAGGTTGCACTCAATAACTTTAAATCGAAGTATGAAATTAATAAAAAGCCTCACTCACATATTATCTGTAAAAAGTGTGGAAGTGTAGAAGATATAGAGCTAAGTGAATCGATTAAAAAGAGTGCTTCAAAGGTTGTTCAAGGAAGAGACTTTTTAGCAGAAGATATTGAGCTTAATATCTATGGAGTCTGCCAAAGCTGCAAATTGAGTTAGTTTCCCAATTGACCTGCAGTATGTTGAGCAAATACTACTAAAAGTATAAAGAGTGAGATTCCAGCTGGTTTAGAGTACATCTTATTTGCAGTTATAAATACAAGCATAAATGTTGCAGCAATAAGTGTTGCAATATCAAAACTATATTTAGTAAAGTCTAACGTTATAGGATTTGCAATTGCTGCACTCCCTAAAGCTACAGAGATGTTTGCCATGTTTGAACCAATTACATTTCCAATAGCCATATCTGCTTTATTTGCTCTTGCAGCCATAATAGAGACGATAAGTTCAGGTAAAGAGGTACCAAATGCTACTAATACAACCCCAATTATCCATTCGCTTACACCAAAATTTCTTGCAATATTTGAAGCACTACTGATTGTAAAATCAGCAGCATAAACAACTGTGACAAACCCTACAATCAATAAGATAAGAGTTTTAGGTGCGTTAAAATCTTTTTTAATCTCCTCTAAATCTTCATCTAATCCAATATCTGAAGTGTGTTCAGAATGGTTTAGTAAAAAAAGAATATAACCAAACATTAAAAAAAGAAGTGCTACTCCACTCAATCTTGTAATTTGGTTATCGAGTGAAATAATTACAAAAATAAGTACTGGAAAGAGTGCCCAAGAGCTATCTTTAGCAAAAAAGTCACGGTGTGGTTTAACCCTTTTTGATATTAGTAAGACTGCACCAATAACTAACGTAATATTAATAATGTTACTTCCAATAATGTTAGAGACAGCAAGTTCTGCTTTTTGATGCAAGCTTGCACTAATAGATGCTGCCATCTCTGGTAAAGATGTGCCAAAGGCAATTAAAGTTGCACCAATGATATATTCTGAAATACCAAACCTAAGGGCTATCTTTTCACTTTGATTAATTATAATATCAGCTCCATAAATAAGTGCCGCTAATGATACAATAAAAATAATATAATCCAATTTTACTCTCCTTGTGTTCGTACTATTAGACTTTTTGGTAAATTAAAATTTTCAATAATTCTACTCTCTAACTCTCTCATTTCTCCATTATCTACTTCGTGATCATAGCCAAGCAAGTGGAGTAGACCATGTATAAAGAGAAGTGCCAATTCGTCTTCTACTGTGTGATGTAACTTTTGAGCAACCTCTTGAGCTTTCTCTATTGAGATAACAATTGAGCCAAGTGGCATAAACTCTATATCCTCTAGTGGAAAGCTTAGCACATCGGTAGCTTTGTTTATACCTCTATACTCTCTATTATACTCGCAAATTGTTTTATTGTCTGTTATAATTAACTCAATATCTTTTCTAATTTTAAGATAGTTAACAATCTCTTCTAAGAGTGTTAAATCTATTTCGAAATCGCTTTGGTTCTCTAATAAAATCATACGCTAT
>JALWMN010000057.1 GCA_027083895.1 Campylobacteraceae bacterium | reverse complement strand
GGATATAATCTTTTGCGGGGATATAAACACCGCCCACAAAGCTATCGATCTTGCAAGACCAAAAGAGAACGAAGATACTTCTGGTTTTCTTCCTATCGAGAGGGCGTGGATCGATAAAGTTGTAGCTGCTGGATATATTGATACCTTTCGCTATATTCACGGTGAAAAAGCTGATCAATACACATGGTGGTCTATGCGAACAAGAGCTAGAGAGCGAAATGTTGGCTGGAGAATCGACTACTTCTTTGTCTCCAACTCACTAAAAGAGAAGATAGTAGATGCAGGCATCCTCCCGCAAATCCAAGGGAGTGATCACTGCCCTATCTATTTAGAGATGGATCTATAGCAACTTAAAATTCAAAAACTTCATTAAGTTCAATCTCTGCATCTAAACATTTAATCTCCAATCTATCCTCCTCTCCAAAGGCACCTACATACTTATACTCTCCATCAATCAACTCAAATTTTTCAACTAACTTATACTCTGCATTTACCAAAAATACTCTAAAATAGCACTTTTTTCATACAACTCTTTCTTTACACTCTTATCTTTTAAAGCAGTAGAAGATGAAAGCACCTCAAAGATTGCACACGGTTTTTCATCTTTACAAAATAGCATTAAATCTGGTTGCACAACATTTATCTTTCCATCAACCTCTAACTTCAGATCAAATGGTGCAACTCTAGGCAAACATTTATTTTTCTCCTTTGTAAGGAGTTTTAACTTGAGTGCAAATGATAATACCGTATCTTGGTGCAAAGCACTCGTACCTGCCATCATATAAATTTTGCCAAATATTAACTCTACTCGCTCTTGTGTAGATTTATCAATATCCAAATAATCTTCATAAGAAAAATTCTCTAAGACTTTTACATCTTCCATCTTTTTACCCATATTAAACTAGTTCTATTTTACCAAAATCTTTTTAATCTCAAATCCAAAAACCGAACCTTTCCCTTTTTGGCTTTTTATCTCTAACTCCAACTTATGAAGTTTCAAGATATAATCTACAATATAGAGCCCTACCCCTATAGAGTTATTCCAGCTTATCCCATCAACTCTATAGAACTTCTCTTTAATCTTCTTTATATCGTTTGCACTTATACCAATACCTCTATCAATGACTTCAACTCGCTCTTTTGAACATTTTACAACTACTTCATCTTCAGAGTACTTCAAAGCATTCTCAATCATGTTAATAAAAACATTCTCAAGCATATTTCTATCGGCTTTTACCATTACATCTTCGCACTTTAAAATAATCTCTCTATCTCTATACTTCTGCTTAAGCATCTCTTTTGTACTTTTTGCCAACTCTGCAATATTAAACTCCTCTTTGTTTAATACTATCGCCTTACTCTCAAGCTTTATAGAGAGAGCTAGCGTATCGATCATCGTCGATATCTTCTTCGCATTGCTCTCAATTTTATCTATAAACTTCCTCTTTAAACTATCATCCAAATCGGGGGTCTCTTTAATTGTTTGGGCATAACCAATTATAGCAGCAACCGGATTTTTAAACTCGTGGCTAATTGCCGAAATTATATCGCCTTGCCGTTTGGTTATCTCTTTTAAGCGTTTGGTATATCTATCTTTCTGTCTTTGGCGTTTCTTTAGCTGTTTTGCAACCTTTTGTATCTTTTTTGCAATTTTTGTAAACTCTTTACAACAGCTCACATCACCCAAATAGATAGAAAAATCCTTTTTTAGTAGAGCATCTAAAGCACTATCTATCTTTTTGCTATCACTCGATATTCTACTATTAATCTTGCCACTAAAGTAGAGCAGTAGAGCTATTAAGATTAAAAAATATATTAAAATTTTTGCCATCATATCTACAACACTATTATAGATAGAGCGTTGTGGATAGGCTAAGCGTAAATAGCCATTTGGTAGCTGCTTTACGACATAGATAAGATCTCTCTTGAGTGTACTTGAATAGCGAACACTCGCCCCAATCCCCTTGAGTTTTGCCTCTTGAATCTCTGGTCTTGCAAGGTGGTTCTCCATATCGCTACTATTGTGTTCACTATCGTAAAGCACCCTCCCTTGCTTATCGATATAGCTTACTCTAGCTCTACTACTCTGTGCTAACTCTGCTAAATAACTGCTATTTAAATCTCTCTGTAGCGACGCAACATTAACTATATTTCTTAATGAACTCTTTGCACTCTCTATTTCACTCTGCTTTGCAAAGTAGTAGCTAAAGAGAGCAGTAATAAAAAAAGAGAATATCAAAATCCACAAGGTACTTCGCAGAAAATATTGGTGTAGCTTTAGCATACTTTATATCCAATCCCTCGAATCGCTTCGATATACTCTTGACTTACTTCTAACTTACTTTTAAGTCTTGAAATCGCCATATTCACACTTTTGCTACCCACTTCCTCTTGCCAAATCTTAGAAATAAGCTCCTCTCTTGATACAACACGGTGTCTATTTTCTATTAAATACTCTATTAGCTTAAACTCTAACGCTGTTAATTTAATTGGTTGATCATCAAGAGTCGCTTGCATCGCTTCTTTATCTAAAAGGAGCCCTTTATACCGAACCCTTTTACCACTCCCCCTATATCTAGCAATGTGTGCTTTTGCTCTTAAGACCAACTCATTCATATCAAATGGTTTTTTTATATAGTCATCTCCTCCTCGTAAAAACCCCTCAATAAGATCCTCATCGCTATCTTTAGCTGTAACAAAGATTACTGGCATATCAAAGCCTAGCTCTCTAAGCTCTTTAACAAACTCGCTACCCTCGACATTTGGCAAGTTTCGATCAACTATTAGTAGAGAAATATCCTCTTCTTCTAAAGCTTGCATCACTCCTTTCGTATTTAAAAAACCTAAAACATCAAAACCGGCTTTTCTTAAATGGATCTCCTCTAGTTCTAAAATATCTTCGTTATCTTCGATAATTAAAATTGTATCACTCACTCAGATCCTTTCGAAGTAGTACTAATATCTTAACACAACTAAGAAAAAATTATTATCAACTCTCACTTTTCAAACAATTTAATTACAAATTTTAATATAATTATCTAAAAAGAGCCAATAATGAAAATCTTTCTCTATGGTATTGCAACCTATACCCTTGCACTTTTAGCCCAACTAGCCTTTACGCTCTATGTTGG
Organism: Campylobacteraceae bacterium; assembly: GCA_027083895.1. GTDB lineage: Bacteria > Campylobacterota > Campylobacteria > Campylobacterales > Sulfurovaceae > JAADEQ01. The sequence continues at coordinate 3,823 of JALWMN010000057.1, read as the reverse complement.
AGGCTTCAAACTCTTTGGACGCTCCATTAACGACCCACAAACCATGCCAACTCTCTTGGCAGTTTTAATCAATATTCTCCTTGCAGCACTCTTTGGGCTCCAACATAGCACTATGGCAAGAGCCAGGTTTAAAGCAGTTATTACAAAGTTTATTCCAGGTGCAAGTGAGCGAAGTACCTATGTCTTAATGTCTGGAGTAGCACTTTTTATAGTAACTTTTCTTTGGCAGCCAATTGATGGCTATCTATGGTACTTTGAAGATGGCTTAGCTTACTATCTACTCTTAGCACTCTTTATCTTTGGTTGGAGCTTTAGTGTTATTGCCACATTTGTTATTAACCACTTCGAACTATTTGGTCTCCAACAAGTCTACTTCCATCTAAAAGGGATACCTGAAAAAGAGACACCATTTCAAGAGAAGCTCTTCTATAAATATATCCGCCACCCAATCCAGCTAGGTGTAATAATAGGGCTCTTTTTTGCACCAACTATGAGCTACTCTCACCTCCTTTTAGCAACTCTTTTTACCATCTATATCTTTATAGGGCTCTATTTTGAGGAGAAGGATCTACAAAAAGAGCTTGGAGAAACCTACAAAGAGTATAAAAGAAGAGTAGGCATGATGCTCCCTAAAATCAAAAAATAGACTCTATTTTGGTAACACAACGGTAACAAAAAAAATTTATCTTCATTAGATTAAAAAAGATATAATTGCCCTAACAAATTAAAGGAGAGAAGAATGGGTAACATTTTCAAAGTTATTCTTGGTGCAATCTTTGCAATCGCAGCAGCATACTATGCTAATACTTTAATGGGCAACAATCCTAATGGAACTTTTTTAGTAGTAGCAGCACTCTTTGGTGCCTATATGGCAATGAATATTGGTGCAAATGATGTTGCTAACAATGTAGGCCCTGCAGTTGGAGCTGGAGCTTTAACAATTGGTGGTGCAATTATTATTGCCTCTATCTTCGAAGCTGGTGGTGCTTTAATTGCTGGCGGTGATGTTGTAGGAACTATCAAAAAAGGAATTATTGCTCCAACTGCATTTGGTAACGACCCAATGATCTTTGTTTACGCTATGAGTGCTGCACTCCTTGCAGCCGCATTATGGCTTAACCTTGCAACTTGGCTTAAAGCTCCAGTTTCTACTACACACTCGATTGTTGGTGGTGTACTAGGTGCTGGTGTTGCTGCAGGAGGACTTGCAGTTGTTTCTTGGGGAACAATGGGAAAAATTGTTGCCTCTTGGATTATCTCTCCTGTACTTGGTGGTGCAATTGCAGCATCTTTCCTCTATATTATTAAAACTACTATGATTAATAAAGAAGATAAAATTGCAGCAGCTAAGAAGATTGTCCCAATTTTAGTTGCTATTATGTCGGCAGCATTTATTACTTACCTTACCCTAAAAGGCTTAAAGCATGTATGGAAAGATATTACAGAAGTGTTAAGCTTCCTTCCACACACTAAAAAGCCAACTATTGGTGTAGGGTTAACTTTTGGTCTCATTGGCGGAGTTATTACCTTCTTCATTGTAAAACCTAGAGTTGCAAGCAAAGTTGCAGGCTTAGAGAATAATAGAGCTGATCTAAACAAACTCTTTACAATTCCACTCATCTTTGCAGCAGCACTACTTAGCTTTGCACATGGAGCCAATGATGTTGCAAACGCAGTTGGACCATTAGCAGCTGTAAATGATGCTCTAACACACTTAACAGTATCGAAAAAAGCAGCAATTCCTCTATGGGTAATGGTTATTGGCGGTTTAGGTATTGCGGTGGGGCTTTCACTCTTTGGGCCAAGACTTATTAAAACAGTTGGTAGCGAAATTACAGAGCTTGACCAAATGAGAGCCTTCTCTATTATGATGGCAGCAGCAATTACAGTTGTTATTGCTTCACAACTTGGACTACCAGTATCTTCTACACACATTGCAGTTGGTGCAGTCTTTGGGGTTGGATTCCTTAGAGAGTGGCTCGATAGTAAAAATATGCAAGAAAAACAAGAAGCCCTCTATAAAGAGGTAGAGAAACTCAAAGCTCTAAAAGCACAACTCAAAGCCTGCCCTGATGAAGAGGCTGCTAAAAAGTTAGAGCTTATTAATGCACACAAAAATCAAAAACGTGTTGTGAAAAAGATTAAAAAAGCAATTAGAGAAAACTATGTAAAACGTGGAATGGTCAAAAAAATTATCGCTGCATGGATTATTACAGTACCAGCAGCCGCAGCCCTCTCTGCTATTATTTTCTTCGTTATTAAAGGCCTAGCAGCCTAACTCCAAGCTCTTGCTTGGAAAAAACTAGCCCCTTCAACATCAATTTAACTCTTCCAAAATACCTTATAAAAACTAATTTCGATATAATATCGAAAGTTACTATTGTCGGAGACTTCATGGATAAAAAAGAGATAGGCTCACTTACTGCAAAGGGTGGTTTTTAGTAACAAGAAAAGATAGCGACAATACTTTAAGTTGGATACTAAAAGATATCAATTTTGTTGTAAACTTTTATGCACAAGGGAGTGTGCATGTAACGCCAAGAGGTAGCTTAAAAATTGGTAGAGTTACAATGCAAAGAAAAGGTGGCACACCAGACCCAACTAGTTTACAATTCAAGATTAACCCTCTAGAGTTATTTAAGGTAGCCAATGAGTAGAGTTAAATTTATCGACCTATTTGCAGGAATTGGTGGCTTTCATCAAGCTATGATGCAATTTAACGCCCAATGTGTTTTTGCCTCGGAGTGGGATAAAGAGGCTGCAAAAACATATTTTGAAAACTATGGTATTAAACCAGCAGGCGATATAACCAAGATAGAAGCCTCAGATATTCCGCCTCACGATATGATATGTGCTGGGTTTCCGTGCCAAGCATTCTCTATTTCAGGTAAACAAAGGGGATTTGAAGATGCAAGAGGTACTCTATTTTTCGATATTGCTAGAATCGCAAAATTCCATAAACCAAAAGTTCTACTTTTAGAGAATGTCCGCAATATCGAACGCCACGATAATGGTAAAACTTTAAAAACGGTAGTAGAGATACTTAATAGCTTAGATTATGATGTCTACTATAAAGTATTAAATGCAAGTAACTTTGGTTTACCACAAAATAGAGAGAGAATTTTTATTGTTTGCTTTAGAAGAGATTTAAATATAAAAAATTTTCAATTTCCACCACCAAGCAATAAAAAAGTAGCCCTATTAGATATTTTAGAAGAAAACCCAAAAGATGCTAAAATAATTAATAGACCGGATACCTACTTTACAAAAGAGTATTACCCCCAAACCAACCTCTTTGGCGATGTAGAGCTACCAAATAGACCTATCCAAATTGGATATGTTAATAAAGGTGGACAGGGAGAGCGAATCTATAGCCCCTATGGACATGCAATTACCCTATCAGCCTACGGAGGAGGAGCTGGAGCAAAAACTGGTCTTTACTATATAGATGGAAAGATAAGAAAACTAAGCCCAAGAGAGTGTGCAAGATTACAGGGCTTCCCAGATAGCTTTAAAATCCATCCATCAATAAATCAAGCCTACAAACAATTTGGCAATAGCGTAGCAGTAAATGTACTTGTAGCAATAATAGAGCAAATCTACAAAACAGGTTGCTTTGATTTAAAAGAGACTCAAAACATATCCTCTTTAGAAGCTAGTTAAAGAAATGTATACATTACGCAGTACAACTGCTAACGAGGAGAAGTCTCTACGATTAAAAATTATCAACATCTTCTATACTTAAGAGTCTATACTCTACTTTATAATCTTTATATTTTTTTACCAAATTAAGAGATTTTTCTATAAGTGTTTCTAAGTTTAG
>JALWMN010000056.1 GCA_027083895.1 Campylobacteraceae bacterium | reverse complement strand
ATGGTGGAGCAACTTTATTTTTCACCACTTTTGCCTTTACACGGTTACCAATTTGGCTCTCACCCTGTTTAAGGGTAGCAATTTTTCGTACATCGATCCGTACAGAGGCGTAGAACTTTAACGCATTCCCCCCTGTTGTTGTCTCTGGGTTTCCATACCCCATTGTGCCAATCTTCATACGGATCTGGTTAATAAAGATTACTGTTGTATTCATTTTGTGCAAAATTGCAGTAAGTTTACGTAATGCTTGGCTCATAAGTCTTGCTTGCAAACCAACATGGCTATCGCCCATATCCCCTTCGATTTCGCTCTTTGGTGTGAGGGCTGCTACTGAGTCTACAACTATTAAGTCAACTGCTCCACTTCTTGCAAGTGTCTCTAAAATCTCTAGTGCTTGCTCTCCAAAGTCTGGTTGTGATACAAGGAGATTATCGATATCAACACCTAAATTTTTTGCATAATAGACATCGAGAGCATGCTCTGCATCGATAAATGCACAAATAGAGCCCTCTTTTTGGGCAGAGGCGATGGTTTGTAGAGCAAGTGTTGTCTTACCAGAACTCTCTGGTCCATAGATCTCTACAATTCTACCTTTTGGAATACCGCCAATGCCTAGTGCCATATCGAGTCCCAACGATCCAGTACTTATAGCTGCAATTGGTTCAATCTTTTTATCGCCAAGACGCATAAGTGTGCCTTTTCCAAAGGCTTTATCGATCTGCTTGATAGCTAAATCTAACGCTTTTTCTTTATTGGCATCCATATATACCCTTTTGATAATTTTTATTTATTGTATCAATATTTTCATCAAACTTAAGTTACAATTGGAAAAATTTTTATTCTTGAAGTGGAGACTTTAAAAATAAAAGCTTAGAGCTTAGAACTCTGAGCAAATGTTGGCTACTTTATGCAACATAAAAACTAGCTCGCTGGCATAAAGATGCTATAGAGCTAAACTAAGGATATGAATGAAAATCGATATAGCACACTCTCCCGATGCCGATGATATCTTTATGTACTACGCTATCAAATTTGGCTGGGTCGATACAAAAGATTACCAATTTAGCAATATTGCCGAAGATATTGAAACGCTTAATAAAAAGACCCTTGCCAACGAATATAGTGTTGCTGCCATTAGCTTTGCTTTATATCCAAAGATTCGATATGAGTATGCTCTTCTTCGTACTGCAGTAAGCTTTGGAAATGGCTATGGGCCTAAGCTTATTAAGCAAAAGGGCAAAAGGCTTCGCCCAAATCTCAAACTAGCCCTCTCAGGTGAAAATACTACCAATGCAATGCTTGCTAGAATTCGCTATCCAAATGCAAGAATTAGCTATATGAACTTTTTGGAGATCGAAGAGGCAGTTGTTAGTGGCAAGGTAGATGCTGGGGTGCTGATTCATGAGTCTATCTTAGATTTTGATGCTTCGCTAGAGGTTGAGTTGGAGCTTTGGGATTGGTGGCTAGAGCTTGTAAAAGAGGAGCTACCACTCCCACTTGGTGGTATGGCGATTCGAAGAACTTTGCCGCTAAATAGGGCAATTGAGGTAGAGGAGATATTAACCGAAGGTGTAAGAGTTGCAAATGAGAAAAAAGAGGAGCTTAGCCGCCTTTTGGTTGAGCAAAACTTAGTGCGAATTGATGATGCAATGCTTCAGAAGTATCTCAATATGTATGCATCGAATGAATCTATTACACTTAGTCCCATCCAGCTTAAAGCCCTCGATAGACTCTTTGAGTTAGGTTTTGAATATGGAGAGTATGACTGTCCAATAAAAGCTAAAGATTATCTTATTCCAAAAGAGTATAGGAAATGGAGAGATCTCTAATGGAGTTGCATACAATTTTACTCTATAGTACCGTAGCTTTTTTTTATATTCTCAGTCCTGGTCCAGCAGTTTTTTTGGCTATAATAAATGGTATGCGTGCAGACCTAAAGAGTGTCGCTGTCGCTGCATTTGGTAATATAGTAGGGTTACTCTTTCTCTCTACTGCCTCGATACTTGGTTTGGGTGCTATAATTATCGCTTCTGCAACACTCTTTATGGTTGTTAAAGTAGTTGGATCTCTCTATCTTATCTATCTTGGTATAAAATTTATAAAAGCAAAGAGTGCTCTAAAGATGAATATAGAACAAAGTGGATTAGAGAGGGGAGTAACAAAAAAAGGGTATTTCAAAGAGGCTTTTCTCTTGGCCATTACAAACCCTAAGCCGATTCTCTTCTTTACCGCAATATTTCCGCAATTTTTAGATAGCAAGAGTGCACTGCTACCGCAATTTATCATAATGACAACTCTTTTTATGGGTCTATCTTTTACGATACTTTTCCTTTATGGAGTTCTTGCAAAAAAGTCGAAAAAGCTGCTCTCTAATCCAAAGAGGGTAACTTGGTTTAATAGGGTAAGTGGTGCAATTTTTATAGCTTTAGGCATTAGCCTACTGCAATTAAAACGAGCCCAATAAGGAGCCATTATGACTAATAAAGAGATGATCGATCAAGATTTGCGTTATATCTTCCACCCCTGTTCGCAGATGAAAGATTACGAGAGTAATCTGCCACTTATTCCAATTGCAAAGGGGAAAGGAGCCTATCTATACGATTTTGATGGAAATAGGTATTTAGATGCTATTAGCAGTTGGTGGGTTAATCTCTTTGGACATGCTAATAGTAAAATCAATGCAAAACTAAAAGAGCAGCTCGATACCCTAGAGCATGTCATCTTTGCAGGCTTTACCCATGAACCGGCTGTAAGACTTGCAAAGCGGCTTATTAAACTTGCTCCCATAGGTTTAGAGCGGGTCTTTTTTGCAGATAATGGTTCGAGTGCAATTGAGATTGCTTTGAAGATGAGCTTTCAGTACTATAAAAACAAAGGAGAGGTGCGACCTTACTTTATTTCGTTAGAAAATAGCTACCATGGCGAAACAATGGGGGCTTTAGCTGTTGGTGATGTAGCATTATATAAAGAGGTCTACAAAGAGATTTTAATTGAGTCACTCCAAGCTAAGTCGCCAGCATTAGTGAGTGAAGAGGAGGCATTAGATGATATGCGTCGTCTCTTAAAGGAGCATAGAGGAGAGGTATCCTCAGTTATTATAGAGCCACTTGTGCAGTGTGCTGGTGGTATGGCGATGTATGATGCAAGTTACATTACAAAGCTAAAAGAGCTATGCCTTGAGTTTGGCGTGCACCTAATTGCCGATGAGATTGCAGTTGGCTTTGGAAGAACTGGCACAATGTTTGCTTGTGAGCAAGCAGGGGTGAGCCCAGATTTTCTCTGCCTCTCTAAAGGCATTACCGGAGGCTACTTACCTCTCTCAACAGTCTTAATTACCGAAGATATCTATAGTGCTTTTTACTGCGACTATGAGAGTGGCAAATCCTTTTTAGATTCGCACAGTTACACTGGAAACACGCTAGCGTGTGCTGCAGCAAATGCATCGCTTGATATCTTTGAAGAGGAGAATGTTTTAGAGAAGAATAGGGGTCATATTGAGTCTATAGCCGAAGCTTTAAAGTTGCTAAAAGGACTCCCTCATGTTAAAGAGGTGCGTCAAAGAGGAATGATAGCAGCTATTGAGCTAGAGGGCTTTGAGCCAAGTAGACGCGTTAATTTAGAGATCTATCGCTATGCACTAAGAGACGGTGTGCTTATTCGTCCACTTGGGAACGTAATTTATATAATGCCGCCTTATATTATCACCAAAGAGGAGTTAAGAAAAATTTTTGATGTGATAAAAGGGGCAATTCTTTCACTTCAATGACTATTTTGCAATAAGCGAAATAGTAACCCCTTTATCTGCAGTAATAGTTACATCGATTTTACCAGTTAAGTTCTCACCAATTTTACTATAAAGATTTGCATTATTATCTAAAGTAGCACTCTCTTTAAAACGTGGCGTTGGAGTGTAGTTAAAGAAGTTTATAGACCCTAATTGATAGCTACTTTCACCATAGGAGCTACTAAAAAAGTCTCCCCTATTATATTTAAATTTCTCATCAGTATTGGTTTGATCTGAGAGTACCACAGCAACTCCCCACTGGTTTACTAGTGTTTGGGTGTCAACTCCTGTAACCTCTTTGAGTACTTGCGAGGCTGGCTTGCTACTTATCATCATATCATGGAGTAGTTTTGCTCCATCATAGTTTCGATTTAAGTAGGCCCCAAAGGCACTTGCTTTGCCATAGTGTGCAACACTGCCTCCCCACTCTGTAAGTGCAAGTGTATTGTGTGCGTTAAAAATTGGATATCGCCCCTTTTTATTGTTGTTAGCCCCTGCACTTCCATCATTAGGATCAACATTTCTAGGCCCTTTATATCCAATCTTTGTTGCTAAAAGATCCTCTGTTGCCTCTGACATAAGCTCATTAAACCAAGTATCATCATGTAGATCTTTTAAAACAGCTCGTTGGTAGAAGTGGATCATATGTTGAAACTCATGATCGAGTGTTGTAAAGGTCTCTTTTTCGTCACTATTGAGAAGATTCGCATTGATATAGAACATTATCTTTTCATTTGATGCTGCAATGTAATTCTTTTTAAAGTTATCCTTTGGCCAATAGAAGCCCGCCATAGCATTAGATTGCATATTATATACTAAGATATTGATTGTTGCATCATCTCCGATGAGGTGTCTATCGATACTCTCTGCATCCTCTCCCCACTCTTTCGAGAAAATATTTGTCTCCCAATCATAGATATCATTATCGAGTCCTTGTTTGAGGAATATATCACTTAGATGATTGAGTGCACTACTCTTTACTAAAACTCCATCTTCAAGCCAAATTACAAGATTTTTATCTCCTTGAGTGGTTGGAATAGATCTCTTTACTCGCACTGCAGTTGCATTGATACGACGTTTGCAGCTATAACTGCTATCCATATCAACACAAAAGCTCTCTGCTGCACCTTGACTTACGACTCTAGCCTCTTTACTTTGTAGAGGGTCTTGTTGTTCTTGAGAGTGGTCTTTAATGCGTAAGAGTTTAAAAGTCTCTTCGTTAAAACGTAATATTCGGTTTGCTAAAGAGTTGTTGACTCTTTTTAGATTCAATTGAGTACTCTCTTGAGAGTTTTGTTTAGTAACACTAGTTGCAAGCGAGCTTCGAACAGTCACTTTTTGATTATCAAAGTGACTTGTAGTTACAACATAGAGGCTCTTTGGGCTTGGACCAAGATCGATATGGAGTGTGGCATCTTTACTATTTTTGATCGTGATAATTGAGTTTGCTTCTGTAAGTGAGTAGTTTGCTTGAATTGGATCAAAATGGGTGCTCTCTTGACTACTTCCACCACTCCCACCGCAACCAACGAGAAAGAGTGCTACTGTGATGAGAGTGAGAAATTTCATAATAGTTCCTTTTGATTATTCATACAGATCTGGTTTATTGCCGCATCAATAAATAATTTTAATTTTAAGACTATTTGTTGGTGCGGTAATAATATAGTTTTACTATTATAGCAAATTAATTTGACACTATCGAAAAAAATTAACAATATTTCCATTTTATGGAAAAATATAAGAAATAAGAAGCAAAAAAGAGAGGAGACTAGATAAGCTCTACCCCTCTCTCGCCTTTTTCTATATGACCAATTATATAGCCATCTGTAGACTCTAAGATTGTATCAACATTGCTACTCTCTACAATCCATACCATACCTACTCCCATATTAAAGGTTCGCATCATCTCTTCTCGCTCGACATATTTGCTTATGTACTTAAATATTGGGAGCACTTTAATATCACTCTCTTTAATGACCGCTTTGTACCCTTGCGGCAATACTCGAGGCAAGTTCTCTACAATACCACCACCTGTAATGTGTGCAGGTGCTACAATTTTATCTTTATGTTCTTTAAACTCTTTTACATAGATGCGTGTTGGAGTTAGGAGGGTATCGATGAGTGGTTTTCCTTCAAATTCGCTATCGAGCGAGAGTCCAAGTTTCTCAAAGAAGAGTTTTCTCACAAGTGAATAGCCATTTGAGTGTATACCAGAGCTAGGAAGTGCAAGGAGCACTTGTCCCTCTTTTACACGGCTTGTACGCTCAATCTCACTTCTCTCTGCAATACCAACTGCAAAGCCTGCAAGATCAAAATCATTTTCATTATACATCCCTGGCATCTCGGCAGTTTCACCACCAATTAGAGCACACTCGGCATCTCTACACCCTTTGGCAATACCACTTACAACCTCTTTTGCATCCTCGCTTACTAACTTTCCTGTTGCATAGTAGTCTAAAAAGAACATTGGCGTAGCAAAGTTGCAAATAAGATCATTAACGCACATTGCAACAAGATCGATCCCTACAGTGTTGAGTTTTCTACTCTCAATTGCCAACTTTAGCTTTGTTCCAACCCCATCGGTTGCACTAAGAAGTACAGGCTCTTTATAGCCACTTGGAAGTGCATACGCTCCTGCAAACGAGCCAATACCACCTATTACATTGCTATCGAATGTCGATTTGACATCCTCTTTAATTGCCTCTACGAAACTATTTCCAGTATCGATATCGACACCAGCATCTTTATAACTAATTTTACTCATCTATTTCCTTTTAATTTCGATTACATGGAGGTAAAATATTCCGAAGCACTGCACGGATTGGGCAGAAGCCTGTTGCACCATCTACTAAGAGTGCAATAATTAAAAGTAGTTGGATAATAAAGGCTAATTGAAAGTTTTGCTCTCCAGCAATGCCCATTGAGAGCCCAATAATAATTGCTAAGATAAGGCTTCGCATTCTATCTACACACATAAGAGTCCTTGTTTAAGTATTGAAATAATTATACCAAAAGCCCTTTAAGCTTAATAAGTTGCGACTTGCTTACGTGTAGAATCCAAGTGACTGCGTCGCTACTAAACTCTCTTCTTATATCATTAATACCACACTGCTCTAGGTAGTACTCTACCTGTCTCTGCTGCGAATAGGGGGCACTATATCGAAACTCTTGCATCTCTTCGTAGGGTAAGAGAGTTGCAGACTCTATAACAGATCTAGCAGCTGCACTATAGGCTCGCACCATGCCACCGACGCCTAATTTTATACCGCCAAAGTAACGAACCGTAATAATTGCAGATTCGATTAAGTT
>JALWMN010000055.1 GCA_027083895.1 Campylobacteraceae bacterium | reverse complement strand
CCAACTTCATGTGGTTCAATAAAGTGCTCCTCACCAACCTCAATATAGCCGAGTTTTCTAGCAGTCTCAATATTTCTCTCCATAGAGCGTCCAATCACACAAATTCTACGTCCATGACGTACACCACGCTCCATTGCTTGATAGATTCTATGGATATTAGAAGAGAAGGTAGACATAATTACTCTACCGTGTGCTCGCTCAAAGAGATCATCAAATGTTTTCCCTACCACACTCTCACTCTTTGTAAAGCCTGGTGAGTGTGAATTTGTAGAGTCACTCATTAAGCAAAGCACGCCTCTTTCGCCATAGTAAGCAAATCGCTGCAGATCCATCGTATAGCCATCAATTGGGGTATGGTCAACTTTAAAATCTGCTGTATGAATAATCACTCCAGCAGGGGTCTCAATAGCAAGTGAGCAGGCATCTACAATTGAGTGGGTTGCATGCATCCACTCTATCTTCATATCCCCAATCTCATACTGCTTTCGCTTTGTAATGTAGCGAAAATACTTCTTATCAGCACTTAAACGGTGCTCATCAAACTTATTGCCTATCATCGCTAAGGCTAATGGTGTTGCATAGATTGGAAACTTTAACTCCTTAAAGAGGTAAGCAATCGCCCCAATATGGTCTTCGTGCCCATGGGTAATTACAATCCCCTTGATCTTATCTTTAATTGCATGCAGATAACTAAAATCAGGTACTAAAATATCAACACCATGCATTGTCTCATCTGGGAAGCTCATCCCAACATCTATGATAATCGCAGTTGTCTCAGTCTCTAAAACTGCAATATTTCCTCCAATCTCTCCTAAGCCCCCTAGTGGCGTAAAACGAACCTTTGCATTACTATTTGTATTAATCTTTCGCCATGGCTCCATCCGCTCTTGCTGCACTCGCTCATTCTCCAAAAGAGACTGCCTCATCTCAGCTGGAACTGATGGATCAATCTTTAATTGCACTCTTCTTCGAGATCTATTGCCGTTTCTATTTCCATTTCGCAGCATATTTGAACGATTATTCCGCACTGAGCCATGGGTATTTCTTGTACCATTTCTTGACTGATTGCCAGTACTTTTTTGTACACTCTGGGCATTTTGTCTACTATTGCCACTTTGACCATTACTGGTTGCAGTAGCCTCTAAACTCCCTTGCTGTCTATTTCTATTTCTAAATGGATTTTGCGATCTTTTTCGCTGCGGTTTTGTCTCTTGATTCCCTTGTATCTGTTTCTCGCTCTGTTCTTGATTCATCACCTCTATCCTTTATTAATTCTTTATATAGTTGATGATACTTAGATAACTCAATCTCGTGGGGACGCAGCGTAGGTTTTAACCCTAAATGGGTAAATAGCTCTACGACTCTCTCTTTTGCATAATGAGTAGATAGATTCTTTATTGCTCTCTTTCGCGGCTGCTGAGTGATTACTTTTAAAAACTCTTCAAATCCTCGATCCTCTAAAGAGCTTCGCTTTTTTATAGAGAGTATTGCAGATGTCACCTTTGGCGGTGGCACAAAAGCCTCTGGAGGTACATCAAAAAGGATCTCTACATCTGCAACACTTTGAGCCAAAATAGCTAAAGAGCCAAACTCTTTACTACCACACTCTGCCGCAAACTTTTGTGCAACCTCTTTTTGCACCATCACTAAAATAGTTTTACACTGCTTATCGTGCAGTGCATTTAAAATTATCTTTGTTGCAATATAGTATGGAAGGTTCGCTATAAGAGAGTATTTACCCTCATACAAACTCTCCCCACTCTCTAAAACATCTTTGCATATAAGTTCCAATCTACCACTCTTAATTGGTTCTTGAAACTCACTCTTTAGATAGTCGCACAAACGCTTATCTACTTCATATGCTCTAACATACCCAACTCGAATAAGTTGTCTAGTTAAATCACCTAAGCCAGGCCCAATTTCGACTATTGGCAAACCATCTTTGGGCATCGCTTCGATGATTTTATCAACTATACTATGGTCTTTTAAGAAGTTTTGGCCAAATCTTTTATCGGCAAGTTTGGCTGCATCGACTTTAAAACTCCTATACATTTTACACTAAAAAGCTTAATATAAAGAGGCTAAAGGTAGAGATTAGAGTTTATTTATCTCTACTCTACGATTCTTTGCATGGCAAGCTGGTGCATCGATTGTACAAGTTGGGTTACTCTCACCATAACTGACTGTATCAATCTTAGAGGCATCTACTCCAGAGCTAACTAAAAGCGATTTTACTGCCTTTGCACGTTTTAATCCTAAAGCATAGTTATACTCATCTGTACCAAACTCATCACAATTCCCCTCTAAGAGAATTTTTCCATTTGCAACAGCCTCTTTAATCTTAGGGAGATCACTCATCAATCTACTAACTTGATCAGCATCTAAGCTATAAGAGTCACTTGCAAAATAGAGAAGCTTAAATCCACTCTTGCTTAAACCATCGCTTCCTAAATATTTTCCTTTAGAGTTCACCTTTCCAGCTTGGAAGTGATCTTTACCACTTTGTACACTCCCTCCAGCTGTATTGATATCTGTACCTGGTACTACACTTCCATTGAGTGCACCACTATCTGTTGGTACAGTAGTAGATGGGGTAGCTGGCAAGGCAACTGGCATCTTTTTTGAACATCCAGCCAAAATCAATGCTGCACCCACAACTGTAATATGTAAAAGTTTTCTCTTCATGTACTCTCCTCGGGATTATCTTGGTTAATTATATCATTAAAATATTAACAAATATAATTTTTCTGCTATACTTACACAAAAAATTAAAGAGTTTGCCATGAAATATCTACTAATACTACTTATGACTCCTCTTATGCTCTATAGTATCGACTACTCCCAAACATCTGCTGGTAAAAAATTTATTTATAAAATGCATAAACGGTACGGTTTTAGTAAAAATTACTTAAAAGACCTCCTTAAACAAGCCCATCACAGACAAGATGTTTTAGATAGATATAATGGTAAATTAAAACATGCAACCGACTACTCGTGGCACCGCTACAAAAGCAAAATATTAATTCCAGAGAGTATTGAACTTGGAAAGAATTTTATGCAAAAATATGCCCCATATCTACAGGAAGCCAAAAGAAGATATGGCATAGATAGAGAGATAATAACTGCCTTTATTCGTGTAGAGAGCAAATTTGGACTCTTTGGTGGGGAGTATAGCGTCTGGGATGTGCTTGTAACCTTAGCTTTTAATCCAAACCGTAAGCAACGTTTCTTTAAAGAGCAGCTTACAAAAGTACTTCTTTTAGCAAGACGAGAACACTTAAATGTTCTCAATCTTCGAGGCTCTTTTGCTGGAGCAATGGGCTGTGTACAGCAAGTCCCCTCTATCTACTTAAAATATGGAGTCGATCTTGATGGCGATGGTATCAAAGATCCAAACTCTATGGCAGACTGTATCGGCTCTATTGCTAAGTTTCTACACCATAATGGATGGAGCAACCACCGTGCCACAATTGCTAAACCAAAAGTTATAGGTAGTAGTTTCTTGAATCTAAGGAGTGGCTATCGAAGCTACTACAACTACAATACATTAGTAAACTTTGGAATTATGCCACCAAGTTGGTGGAGGGGTGGAGCCTATTTTATACGCCTTAGAGATGGCAACTCTTACGATATCTATCTAGGCGATCAAAACTACCGAGTCATCACTAAATACAACGCTAGCAAACAGTATGCCATCTCTATTGCACTCTATGCAAAAGCGATGAAGCAGTAAAATTTACCATTTTATCAACTAAAATTACAAACTGAAATATTTTTATCACTACCCATAACTATTTTGTATAATTCCTATCACAGTTATTAATATAAATTTTTCAAGGAGTTTTTTTAATGAGAAAGAAGATACTACTATCTCTTATTGCAGCGACACTATTAACCACAAATGGTGCAAATGCATTTAATCTTTCAGGTATTAAAAGCAATATTGATGCAAAAAGTAAAGCAGTTTTTGCGAAACATGAAGCGATTATCTCTTTTAAAAAAGGGACAAATATTGCAAATGCTATCGAGACTCTCAAAAGAGTTTTAGGCTCATTTACATATCATGAGTACTCTCTTATAGATGCAATGCATATTAAGGTTCCAAGTAAGAGTTTTACTGAGATTAAAAAACTTTTAAAGGCTCTTCCATTTATAGAAAGCGTCGAGAAAAACTATGCAAACAGAGCTTTTAAGAGCAATGATGAATACTACTCTAAACTTTGGGCAATCGAAAACAATGGACAAAGTGTAAACAATACAAGTGGCACAAAAGATGCCGATATGGATGTAGCAGAGGCGTGGCAGTTAGAAAAAGGTAAACACGATGTTGTGGTTGCGGTACTCGATACAGGCGTAGATTATACTCACAATGATTTAGCAGACAATATGTGGAGTGGCAATAGATACCATGGATACGACTTTGCAGGCGATAATGATGGAAATAACGATAATAATCCAATGCCAGACACCCCATACGATGAGAATGGTCACTACCATGGTACCCATGTTGCCGGAATAATAGGAG
The DNA here is from genome assembly GCA_027083895.1 of Campylobacteraceae bacterium. Taxonomy (GTDB): domain Bacteria; phylum Campylobacterota; class Campylobacteria; order Campylobacterales; family Sulfurovaceae; genus JAADEQ01. The sequence goes on along the minus strand of JALWMN010000055.1, from coordinate 2,584 downwards.
CAGTCGGAGACAATAGCGAAGGTATAAGCGGAGTTGCTCAAAATGTTCAGATAATGGCAATAAAAGTTTTCCGTCCAAATGGGTATGGCTACAATAGCGATATTTTAGAAGGCTTAGATTATATTAGTAAGCAGATCGATAATGGAGTAAATGTTGTTGCAATCAACGCAAGCTATGGTGGAGGTGGCGGTAGCAACGGCGATACTATGGATCAAGCTATTCAAAAACTTGGAGAAAAGGGTGTTGTATTTTGTGCTGCAGCAGGGAATAATGGTAAAAATATTGATAATGACCCAATCTACCCTGCATCTTATGATGCAAGCAATATTATAACCGTTGCTGCAAGCGACCAAAACGATAATCTAGCTGGCTTTTCAAACTATGGAAAGAAAACAGTAGAAGTTGCAGCCCCGGGAACCAATATTCTTAGTACCTACCCAGATAATGGCTATGCATATATGCAAGGAACCTCAATGGCAACCCCTCAAGTAACCGGAACAATTGCACTTTTGGCATCTATAAACCCAAGTGCAAGTGTAGATGAGAGAATCGATGCAATTAAAAAGAGTGTAGATACTAAAAGTACACTTACAAATAAAGTCTCTACAAATGGACGCGTAAACACCTATAAAGCCATAAAAGCTTTAGCAGAGGATACCAACCCAAATAGACCTCCAGTTGCTAATGATGATAGTGCAACTACCCAATATGAGACAAAAGTAATAATCGATGTACTCGCAAACGATAGCGACAGCGACGGCGATACTTTAACTCTTGAGTCTCTTACAAATCCTAAGCATGGAAGTGCAGTAATCCGCAATGGAAAAATAGAGTACACTCCAGCAAATGGATTTAGCGGAAAAGATAGCTTCCAATACACAATAAGCGACGGCAACGGCGGTAAAGCGAGTGCTACGGTAGAAGTTACTGTAGAAAAGAGCAGCAACCATGCACCGCAGGCAAAAGATGACACTGCTACAACAGAGTATGAAACCTCTGTTACTATCGATGTTTTACAAAACGACAGTGACAGTGACGGCGATGCACTTACTATCCAATCTCTAAGCAGCCCTTCACATGGAACTGCAAAAATCCAAAATGGAAAAGTAAAATATACACCTAAGAGCGGCTTTAGTGGTACAGATAGCTTTACCTACACCGTTACAGATGGTAATGGTGGCACCGCGACTGCAACAGTAACCGTTACCGTTCAAGAGAAAGAGGAAGAGGGCAATAAAGGCGGTTTCTTTGGAGGATTCTTCGGAGGCTTCTTTGGCGGTCTCTTTTAGCCTAGCGTAATGTGCGGTACCTCACTGCACATTAATACATAAACAATTTACTTCATTAAATCTGCAAACTTTGCCTTCATGCTCTTATCTAACTTTAAAGTCATACCTTTCTATCTTTTCTCCAAATTCAAATATCTTTGCCATTACTCTACCCATTCCAATTGATCATAATAGTTACTAATGTTGTTATAGTTTAACTGCTTAAAATAGGGGATATTCTCTTTCTCAAAAGTTGTCTCTGGAAGCTTAATATCAATCGCCTCTGTTCCCTTTTTATGCTCTTTTTTTACTGTATCTCTTAGGACCTTTAAGTACTCTAGCGATGGCTTATAAGACTCTTTATCATACTCTGCACCGTGTCCACCCAAAACATACTTCGCATTTAACTTAGCAATCTTCTCTAGTGCCTCTATCCAACCATCTACGCTCGAGTGCTTTGTGTAATTTAACATTCTGCCGTTAAATACCATATTCCCTGCAAAAACAAAACTATCATCAGGGCTATATACCGCTATATCGCTTCGCTCTTCACTTACTTTGCTTGGCTTTAAAATAGTAAGCGTCTTTTTAGAGCCTTTAATTTTATAGCCATCTTCTACTAAAATATCGGCAGGTATAACTTTTGTCCCCTCTAGTATATCTTTTGGTAGTATTTGCTTCATTCTCTCAAACTTACCTGGGTTCTTCTTTATATCGTCATTTATCGTTTTATGCCCTACTATCTTAGCACCTAGCTCTTTAAAGAAACTAGCCCCTTGCACTCTATCGTCATGATAGTTTGTTAAAACAACACTCGATACCCTCTTTTTAGGGTACTCTTTTTGCATAAGTGCATAAAACTCTTTAGCAAATTTATAAGTTGGTCCAGCATCTAAAACCACCAAGCTATCGCCCATATCTACGAAACACATATTCGATACAAAACCGTTATTAGACTTTTTAGGTGGATTAAAATCGCCAATAACACAAGTTATATCTTTAGTAATCTTTACAGACTTTAAATTGTAGATCCCAGCAAAAAGGCTACTTCCAGCAAAAAGTGTTGCAATAATCAATTTTTTCATTTATACTCAAATATTATTTTTTCTTATATTTTATCATAACTACCTTATCTTTGCAATCACACTTTTATAATCCATTCCACTAAAAAAGTAGTAATTTGCTTTTGCAATTTCATAATCGTTTAGTGCTTTTTTATAAAGTGCTTGGTTTATTGTCTTTTTGCTTAGGGCATCAAGATATGCAATTATATCTATCATTCCGTTTTGGTATTTTATCTTTGCAGATTTATAGAC
>JALWMN010000054.1 GCA_027083895.1 Campylobacteraceae bacterium | reverse complement strand
CAACAAATGGTGAGGGTTCTGGCATTATTGTTCCAAAAAGTGGCATTATGCTTAACAATATGCTAGGCGAAGAGGATCTCAACCCCCACGGCTTCTTTAGCTGGCCAAGCGGTGTTCGGCTTCCATCGATGATGGCACCGACTATGGTTTTAGAAGAAGATAGTATCGAAATGGTCTTAGGAAGTGCCGGAAGTAATCGAATCCGCAGTGCTATTATCCAAGCTGTCATAGACTTTGTAGATTTTGGCTTTCCTATCCAAAAGTGCTGCGAAGCAAGCCGTATCCACTATGAGAGAGGCGAAGTGTTTATAGAACCAGGCTTTTTAAAAGAGAGCATCGAAGCAGTAAAAGAGCACTACCCTACCACAATTTTTGATACACTCTCCCTCTTCTTTGGCGGTGTAAATGCTGTTAGTAGCAACTTCGAAGGAGGCTGCGACCCCCGCCGTGGCGGAAGTGTGATTAGGGTTTAATATTGAGAATTTTTCAATTTAACTTCTTAACAATCAAAAAGAGTTTTTCTCTACTGCTAACGCCCTTGAAGCTCTAATTTTAATTTTTGGATAATCAGGTTATTTTGGCTGTCTCGATCCTTTCCCTCTTCAAGGTTTGCTGTTCCAACCTTAGAGATAATCTCTTGCCCTTGGCTAGAGAGTATAAAATCGATAAAAAGTCGGCTTAAGTTATTCGGCTTTTCTCTCAAAGTAGCATAGAATGGACGCCTAAAGGTGTAATCCCCCTCTATGATTGCTCTTTTTGTAGGGGCAACATCATCTATATTGAGTATTTTTATTCCAGTTGTTCGTTGTGAACTTGTCACATCATCAACTGCGATTGCTAAGGGGTCATTTTTTACAGCCTCTCTTACTTCTCCAGAACTCTTGACTAACCTATATGGTTTTGGCAAATCGATATCGCTCTTACCAAAAAGCATCTTACGCATCGAGGCTCCCACTCCTGTCCTTTTTAATCTTCGAAGTACGAGATGAATTGGTCTATTCTCTCCACCAACCTCGCTCCAATTTTTTATCTTTCCGCTAATAATTCCTTTAATCTGCTTGCGTGTTAAATTCTCGATTGGATTACTTTTATGCACAATAAATGCCAATGCTCCCCACGCAACCTGTACACTCCATAAATTCTTCTCCTCTCCATCATTAAAGAGTGTTCTACATATTATGGCGATATCAGCCTCTTTTTTGTAGAGCCTATCGAGAATCTCTAAATCTCCTCCTCTTTTGTTATATTTAATTTTAATGCCATACTTTTTTGTAAAGTTTTCGATAATCTCTTTACTAAAGGCAACTCTTGTAATCCCACAAGAGTAGACTGTAAGTGTTTTACCTCTATAGCGTTTTATTATATCGTCTAGAGTAAACTTATTTTCATTTATAAAATTCTCTAGCTTCGTTGATTGATCAAGAAGCTCTAAGAGTCGCTTTGCTTCCCCTAAAGAGGCGGCAAAACTCTTTTGAATTACCGCTTGCCCCTCTTTAGAGAGTGCAAATG
>JALWMN010000053.1 GCA_027083895.1 Campylobacteraceae bacterium | reverse complement strand
CTATTATAAATGTCACTGGTCCATCATTAAGTATCTCTACCTCCATAGAGGCACCAAAAATGCCACACTCAACCGGTATATATTGACGTAGTGCTTTAATAAATTCAAGATAGAGCTGCTTTGCCTCTTTGGGCTCTCTTGCCTTTGTAAAGCTTGGGCGATTTCCCTTTTTCACATCACCTGCAAGGGTAAATTGGCTAATAACAAGTGCAGCACCACCAGAATCTATAATATTCAGATTCATCTTACCACACTCATCACTAAAGATCCGCAGCTTCACAATCTTATTTACAAGCTTTACTATATCCTCTTGAGTATCCTCTTCTACTACGCCCAAGAGAATATTTAGCCCCTTACCAATAGAGCCAACAACGCTTCCATCAACCTTTACCGATGAGTGACTAACTCTTTGAACTACAGCTATCATCTACTTAAAATTCCCCAAATTAACTAACTCTTTTTTATCTAATTTAGCCATTCTACTTTTTTAGATCATCAATCCGCTTGCTACTTACTACTCTAACCTTAGTTATCAAAAAATTGCTAGCATTACTTTTAGTTTGAAAATTTTATTCTATTTATTTTACAATCTTTAGCTTCATCTTTCATAATACTATCAACAATCTTATTACCTACCTTAATATTGTAACTACATTCATACTTTGTCTCTTCAATCATCTAAATAAGAGATCTTATTGAATCAGATAACTCATTGCCTTTTGGGAGCATCAATCTAAAAACTAGCTAAAGAACATTAAAAATTATTTTTATTATTGATCTTAATTGTAACCATCACATCATAAAATTCTAATGACTTCCAACCTCTTTTTTACCTCTTCAATAGAATTTTTATCTCCATAAAATCAAGCTTTGTAACAATACCAAAGCAATACTTTTGCCTTTATCACACCTTGCCCTTTGATTTTTAATGACACTAAAAAAGAAGATTTTTGAGTTTATAGCTATTTTATTAAAGCTTAGAGTTAAGAGCATAGAGCGTAGAGCTATCATTATTGTTAGAATTAACCCCTCTTTTCTTATCTTAACCAAGCAGCTCTTGCAAATAATCTTCTTTGCTAACTACCAAATAAGTAGCTTTTTTATCTCCGATTAACTGCTTCGATTTTTGAATAAGTGCATTTTTTACCGCCTCTTTATCTACTCTATGTTGCCATTTACACTCGATAAAGGCTATATTTTTTTCATCAAATGCAACTAAATCTATCTCTTCTTTATTGCTCCACCATCTGCCAATTTTAAGCGGCACAAACCCTAGATACTTTTTTGGATTTTCCAAAATCTCCTCTTTTACATACTCTTCAAAAGCAAAAGATACAAATCTGTCATTAAAATTTTTCTCTATCTCTTTTAAAACATATTTGGTGTTTCCTATCTCTAAATAGCTGTAGTTTCTATAGACATAAAAAAACCAAAATTTCAAAAAGTTATCTTTTATTTTGTATCTTCCAAGTTTGCTTTTTTGCGGATTTTTCTCTGTAATTGGCACCTCTTTTTCT
>JALWMN010000052.1 GCA_027083895.1 Campylobacteraceae bacterium | reverse complement strand
GCTCCAAACAAAATTGCTACTACTGTTACAGCTTGTACCTGACCATTACCATTTGCGATATTTCTGCTTCCAAGCATCTCTTTAATAAGTCCATACTTTGCTGGGGCATAGATTGCACTCTGGGCTGCAAGCAAAAATGTTAAAGCAAATGCAAACCAAAAGAGCCCAAAGTAGTAACTAAGAGTAATAAAGATTGTAATTACTACTGCAGCTGCACTAGCAAGTTTTATAATCTTTGTTTTAGAGTACCTATCACTCAAATAGCCAGATGGAGAGAAGAGTAAGATAAATGGCAAAAGAATAAGTGCATTTACAACTGCTGTTAGAATGATCAATTCACTCCCACTATAGGCCTTAAAGATGGTATTTTGCAAAATGATCTTGTGGCCTAGATCGGTCATCGCATTTAAAAAGACTATAAAGATATAAATACTCCATCCTGGAACTTTAAAGAGATTTTTCATCATTGATCCTTTTTTGGTGCTCTTTTACAGTGTAGCTATTAAAGATATAGGGCTTTAGTTTTAAGATTATATCAAAGAGGAGTTCATAGCGTCCATTATGCTCTTTTGAATCGTCTGCTAACAGATTGGCCCCCACATCATTCTCTAACTTTGCCAACTCTTTAGCATGGGCAACATAGCTATCGATAAGAGAGAAATCTAAATGCATCGCTTTTGCTCTTTTAAGGATATCTACTATCTCTAACTCCCCTTTGCCATAGAGCCCATTAGATATATATCCCTTAGCTATAAACTCCTCTAACTCTTTTGGATCGATTTTGGCTAAATCTAAAAACTCCTCTTTTGTATAACTTCCATCACTATTGAGTCTAAGAGCCTTAATGGCTTCTATCAAATTCTCAAATGAGTTATCAAACTCAAATCGATTGTTTGCAAATATATGTTTAATCTCTGCAATTGAGTAGGAGAAGTTTCTTTGTAAATATTTAATAAACTTTATAATATTTACAGCCGAATCATCATAGAGTGCTACATTTGGTTTTGGCTTCTTAGGCTCTGGCAAAAGCCCTTCTTTGAGATAGTAGAGAATGGTCGATTTACTCTCTCCGGTTTGCTCTATAAGCTCTTTCATCTTTAGTGCCATATAGACTCCTGTTACTCATATTTTTGCATTATAGCAGAAAGAGTAAAAAGTGTCAAGTATTACTTTACACTTTTTATTTTTTAGATTTATCTATTCCTGCTATTATTACAAAAGAGAATCGCTGCAGATTTTTAAATAATTTAGAGTAACTCAAAGGATCTTTAGATGGCAAACAAATACTTTAATCCTAATGGTGATGATATTCTTGACGAAAAACTATTCGGGAGCCATCCAACCGGATTTGTTGACTTTAACCGACCAAAATATAAGTGGAGTGTTAACCTTTATGATTTAATGAATGCTAATACATGGTTCCCTAGCGAAGTTAATACCGCGAATGAAAAGAAGGCCTTTGAGGCTCTTAGCGATAATGAGCAAGAGATCTATAAGCTTACCTTTGCACAACTGAGCTTTAACGACTCTGCACAAGAGGAGTACCTAAGCGACTTTCGAAACCTAGCAACCAACAAGTTAGTAAAATCTACATTAACGTTGCAGATGATGCAAGAGGTAAACCACTCCAAATCCTATGCAGTGCTTCTTGATGCTGCAGGAAACTCAAGTGAAGTCTTTGATCTCTACAAGACTAATGATGCTCTAAGACGCAAAAATGAGAGAATTGCAGATCAATTTGCTCGTTATATTTCACTAGGCGAGAATAGTGCTGATAAGATGCTTCTTTCAGCAATGGCAAGTGTAAACTTAGAAGGAATCTATTTCCTTTTAGGATTTAGCTATATCTATGTCTTAGGTGATAAGGTTCCAGGTGCAAGAGATATGATTAAGTTTATCTCAAGAGATGAGCTCAATACCCATCTTCCTCTTTTTGCTAATATCTTTAAGACGCTCCAGAAAGAGAATAAAATTGATGCTGCTACAATCGATAAAACTTACGAAATGATCCAAGAGGCAGTCGATATAGAGTTGGAGTATGGAAAATATCTAATTGATAACTTCCCAATTATGGGGCTACATGAAGAGTTAATTACCAATACCGTCCACAACTACGCCAATGATCGATTAAAAAAGATAGGGCTTGAACCAATTTTTAAAGGGACACCAGAAGAGACCTATCTCCAAAAGCTTGTTAGTAAGCATCTTGCAATGAATGATGTAAAACAGAACTTCTTTGAGACCAATGTAACTAATTATGCAAAAAATAGTATCAGCTTTGATGACTTTTAATCATACTCCATTTCAATGCTCATCTTAAGAATGTTGAACCCAAAATTTACATTAGAGATTAACAACCTTTAGCAAATCATTTAGCTATGGGCATTTACAAAAATCCATTAATTAACCTATTGGTTAAGCTCGCAACCGTTGGGAACCCACACTTGCACAGTTTTTTTGCAAACACCCATAACCAAAGCATTTGCCAAATCTTTGCTAATTCTAATACAAAATTTGGTTGAAAAAATGGTCTACTCTACAATACTCTTTCATAGATATTAAAATCTGAATACTAAACATGTACCACGGAACACAGAATATAAAAAACTCTCAACTTGTTTCATATCCATTTGGATTTTTCTTCTGCCAATTCCAGCTATCAGCACACATCTTCTCTATATCATAACGAGCCACCCAGTCAAGCTTCTTTTTTGCTAAAGTAGCATCTGCATAGGAGATTGCAACATCCCCTTCTCTTCTTCCTACAATCCTATAAGGCACCTTTACTCCACTAACCTTTTCAAAAGCTCGTATAAGCTCTAAAACACTATAGCCTTGGCCCCTACCTACATTTACAATAAGTGGCTCTGGCATTACTGTTTGCTTCTGTAGATACTCTAATGCCTTTACATGAGCATTTGCTAAATCGACAACATGGATATAATCTCTCACACCTGTCCCATCTACTGTTGGATAGTCATCCCCAAAGACTTGCAACTCATTAAGCTTCCCAATTGCCACTTGCGAAATGTAAGGCATAAGATTATTAGGTATCCCATTAGGATCTTCGCCAATTAATCCACTCTCGTGTGCTCCAATTGGGTTAAAGTAACGCAGTATCACAATCTTCCAGCTACTATCACTCTTTGAGAGATCCTTTAAGATCTCCTCTATCATATATTTGCTTCTCCCATATGGATTTGTAATCCCATTGCCTGTTGGAAACTCCTCTCTTATTGGCATCTTATTTGGCTCACCATAAACTGTAGCTGAAGAGCTAAAGATAATACTCTTACAATCAAACTCCCCCATCACCTCTAAAAGGCGAAGTGTCCCTACAACATTATTATCATAATACTCTAGAGGCTTTTGCACCGACTCCGCTACTGCCTTTAAACCTGCAAAATGAATAACTCCATCGATACTATAATTGCTAAATAGCTCTCGAAGCTGCTCTTTGTTTCGTATATCACCCTCTACAAAAGTTATCTCTTGCCCTATAATTTGTGCAACTCTCTTTAGTGACTCCTTTGAGGCATTTGAGAGATTATCATACACTACACTCTCCAATCCAGCTTTATAAAGCTCAATAAGTGTATGCGAACCGATATAACCAGCCCCACCGGTTACTAAAATTGCCATTTAATCCCCTCTATAAATTGTGATACAATTATACCAAAGTAGATTAATTTTGTTATAATACCTTTTAAAAAAGTGTATACGATGGAATATATGTTTAAACCAGGGTTTCTAGGAACACGAGCACCCTTTTTTATGGATAGTGTTACACTTATTGTAGCCCTTCTCCCCTTTTTGGTAGCTATTGCAACGCTATTTGCACATAGAGCATCTTATAAAATGCATGCACTATTACAAACAATTATCTTTCTATTCTCACTGCTTGTTGTAGGCTATTTTGAGTATGGAGTACGTCTAGGTAGAGGATTTTCACATTTTGCCCCATCAAGTAATCTCTCACCAACACTTTTAAAATCTCTACTTATAGTGCATATAACTATTGCAACACTCACACTCCTCTTTTGGGGGTGGATTGTTTTTTTCTCTTTGATTCAATATAAAAAAAAGAGATTACCGGGTTTAGGATTTGCAAAACATAAAACTTGGGGCAAAAGAGTCTTTTTTGGCATTACGCTAACTACCATCAGCGGTATTGCACTCTATTTAACTCTCTTTCTGCTCTAATGGCTACTTTTTGCCTCATTTGCTTTATGGATCACTGTTGTTAATCCTAGTAGCTTCCACCCCTGAAAACCACTACGATAATAGTAGATTTTATTAGCTGGATATCCATGTTTCATAATCCCTCGAATAAAGTGGGGTGATTGTCCACACCAAACTCCATTACAAAAAACAGCTAGCTCCTTGGCACTCCTAAAATCAAAAGTACCATCCTTTCTCTTCTTGGCTCCCAATAGCTCAAAAAGCCTCTCTGTCACTTTTGGATCATCACTATTTACTATATCAAAAGGTATATTAATAGCTCCTGGAATCGTTTCGGTCTCATACCAATTTTTTAGTCGTGCATCTATTAAGAGCCCCTTTTTTGATGGAATCTTCTCTTGAATAAAATTAATAAGCTCTAATTCCTCAATATTATGTACCCCTTCTACTGGTGTTATTGGCTGAATACAAAATGGAGGGCAAGGACGAGATGTCTTTGTAAAATCATCGGTTAATCGATGCAATGGATCTTGTATTCTCTGAATAGTAACCTTCACACCATGATCATATGTAGTTATCTCTCCAAGACCTGGAGCAATATTGACTAACTTTTTCTCTTCAGCAATAAGTAAATTTACCATAACTAATAGCACTAAATATAAGCTCTTCATACACTACCTTCATATTTTCTTGTTATTATACAATATAAATTTAATTTATCTTATTAAAAAAAGCTATTATCCCAAATTTTGCATTAGAAGGTAGATTAGATGTGTTGATGCTTGGTAGGTTTGAAATATCTATAGTTTAGGAATCGGTTTTCTAAAAAATATCCAAAGTATCAAAATAGACGCAATTATAAAGAGTATTAGGTAAAAACATATCTTTAGCGTACTCAAAAAAGCCAATACCAAAATAGTCGGCTGTAACCATACTTGTAAGGTTTGAGATAACAAGTGGATTTGAAGCACTATCTCCAATAAATCCACCAGCAATTAAAAAGGCAAAATAGCCTTTTTATCCATATGTAGATAACGCATTTTAGCTAGAAGTATTGAAGTTAAAATAGGGCCAGCACCATCATTTGCAAAGAGGGCTGCAACAAAAGCACCAATTACTGCAGTTGTACCAATTTATAAGCCTTTTGGCTGCTAGATAATGAGTATTAAAACTATTAAAAAGAGTCCAAAACCAGTATTAGAGTAACTCTCTTTTTACTAAATCTACTAATTGCTCTTTTATTAATATATAGGTCTCTTCAAAGGCTTCATAACTCTTTCCGTCAGGATCTTCAAATCCTAAATGAACTTGCTTTTTTGCACCACTATAGATTGGACACGCCTCTTTTGCATTGTCACAAACTGTTACTACTAAATCAAATGGAGCCTCACTATCTACCTCTTCAATTTTTTTAGAGTAGTAGCTATCACTCCAAGCCCCATTAGCCTCTAACACTCTTTTAGCATTAGGATTTACTCGCCCTAATGGATTGGAGCCAGCACTGAATGCTTTTATCCCTTTATTATTTAACTCTTTATTAATTACCGCTTCGCCAATAATAGAGCGGCAACTATTACCTGTACATAGTATGAGTACTTTTTTCATCTCTCTCCTTTATTTGAAAGTTAAGAGCCCAGTGCTTAGAGCATAGAGCTTTTTTATTGAAAGCCTCAATCTAAGCCATGCGAATACCACACTCAACTAATCACCCCAAAACAGCATTAAATATAAAGCCAATTGCCATTATCCCTATGGCTACGATTGTAAAAAATATTGCTATTAATTTTATCGATAGAATCTTCTTTAAAATCATTGCTTCTGGAAGGCTCAAAGCTGTAATTGCCATCATAAAACTAAGTGCAGTTCCAAGTAGCATACCCTTACTTGTTAATACCTCAATTAATGGCATTACTCCTGCTGCGTTTGAGTACATTGGTACGCCTAAAATAGTTGCAATAGGCACAGCATACCAAGCATTGCCTCCTGCATATTTGATAATAATCTCTGTTGGTACATAACCGTGAATAAATGCTCCAACTCCTACACCTATTAAGATATAGAGCCACACTTTTTTAAGTATATCTTTGCTTGTCTCCCAAGCCTCTTTAGCTCGTTCTTTTAGTGGTATCTTTGCCACTTCTATTTTAGCTGGTTTGGCCTCTGGTGGTTTGATAAGTACTTCATCATCTAAATTTAATTTACCAATTATCATCCCTGCAACAATTGCTACTAAAAGCCCAAAACCGATATATAAAGCTGTTATCTTCCACCCAAAGAGTGCAAAGAGCATCGCAATTGCTATCTCGTTATTCATTGGTGCAGAAATTAGATAGCTAAAGGTTACCCCAAGTGGTATTCTTGCTTGAATAAATCCTAGAAAGAGTGGAATTGCAGAACATGAACAAAAAGGTGTAATAATACCAAAGAGTGCGGCAAAAATATGCCCAAACAACGGGTGCTTCCCCTCTAAATAATCCCTAACTTTCTCTGTTGGAAAGTAGCTTCTAATGAGTGTGACTATAAATATTATAATAGTTAAGAGTAAAAATATCTTTACAGTATCATATAGAAAAAAATTTAGTGCCTCACCAAATGCACTTTTGCTATCTATGCCTAATAGATTATAAACGAAGCTGTCAACTATCTTTTGCCACCAATCAAACACACTTTGCCTCCAGTTTTATAAGTTGATTTATCTCTTTAGAGCAGCATCGCTTATTTGGGTTTAACTCTTTACACTCACTGCCTGTGCAGGCTTTTGTGCTCTCTTTTATTGCTTTTAGTGTAGTAGCACCATCTTTTATTGCATTTACAATTGTCAACTTATCAACACTACAGCAGTAGCAAATTAAATCGCTATCATCTAGTGTAGTTACATCATCGTAAACTTTTGCATTAGTAAAGAACTTCATGATAGTAGTGAAACTATCTCTTCGACGCTCAAAAGCTTCCCAGTGCTTACTACCTTTCCATC
>JALWMN010000051.1 GCA_027083895.1 Campylobacteraceae bacterium | reverse complement strand
TGGTAACGTAGAAGTTGTAGCATTCTGCTCTGTAGAGAGTACTACTTGATAATCTTGATTAGCTCTTACACCATCATTCCCATCAAAGATATATGTTCCATCACTCGCTACTGGCTTAGTTGCTATTGCCGCACCATTCTCATCTAATAGTGTTACATAAAGCTGTACTCCATCTGGTTGAGAAATAGGATCACCATTGACATTGTCATCACCATCACCATCATCAAAAATATGACCAGAGATTGTAGGAGTTGTTAAACCTAAATCTTCATCTCTATCATGCTCATCTACACCTAAAGTTTTAGAGATGTAACCATTACTATCTGCATCACTATCTGTGTTATCATCACCACTATTTTGAGTTGTAACTTTAAACCCTGCAGGAATATCAAATTTAATTTTGTAATCACCATGTTTTAAATTAGTAAATAAGTAATTACCATTGGTATCTGTTGTGACTACATAATCTTCAGTTGGATTTGCAGGGTCTTTTACCGGTGTAGTACCATCAGCTTCCATTAAGTGTACCTTAACTCCAGAAACACCTATTTCATCAGGATCTTGAATACCATTTTTATTTGTATCAAGCCAAACTCTATCTCCAATACTACTACCTACAATTGGTACAGCTAATGAGTTAGAAAGAACTGGTAGTGTAATACCAGTAGCACTTGCACCTGCTGAGTTAGAGTAGTTATCGCCTGCTAAGTTATTTTCTACTGTTACATGTACTTTAAACTGACAAATTGCCTGTTTTTCCATAATTGCACCACGAGCACGTACTGCAGTCACTTGTGAATTATCTGTAAATGTAAATCCACTTGATGGAATTGTACAGCCATTTGGCCCATTCTCATCACCTTCACACCAGATAGACTTTGCATTTCCAATCTTATTCTCATCACCAACTGTTGGTGCCATATTGATTTTTGTAGGATCTTCATTTGTATAGTAATACTTTATATTACTGTAATCACATTGTGTACTTGAATTAGGATGCTGACCAAAACTTGCATTATGAAATTTCATTGTTCCATGGAAACTAGTTGGTACTTTTCTACTAACTTTTAAATCATTGAAATTAATAACCTTATCCCCATCTCCAACAAACGGTAGAATATCTATAACATCAACATCTGTAATATCACCATTTTTACCATTACGCATATCCATTTTAAAGAAAATATCTTTTGGAACGTTTGTACTCTCTCTTTTGCTTGGATAATCTGGGTTCTCCTCTGTAGTTTTTACTATATTAATTGATGATGGAATATTAATACTTAATCCTATCTCTGCTTTTCTTTGACTTACTGGAGATGCATCTGTAGAAGACTCAATTTTTACTACATTGGTATTAGTGCCAACATTTGCAGCTGCTCCAATTAAAACTGTATAGTTTAAATCTGGAATTTCTGGTGCATTAATTGGTCTTTGCCCTAAATCCCATATAAGTACCTGATTTTCACCATCTTTACATGGTGTTGTTGAAGAGTTTATATCTAATGCATCAGCACATGTTCCTATTGTTGGTTCACCAAACTCATCATATGGAGTAACTGAGCCTTGTTTATATTTAAAATCTTTCGGAAGAACATCAATAATTTTCACATCACCTTCTAAGCCTTCACTTCCAACATCATCAGTAAAAGAACTATTTAGAGTATATGTCACCTCATCACCAGTAGTTGCACTTGTTCTACTTGCACTCTTTTTAATACGAACTTTCGCACCAGTGTAGAACATTCTATCACCTGTTCCATTTTGATAATTCTCAGGCATGCCATTATCGTCCAAGCCATGAGGAATATAGCTATTCTTGCCCCACTCGCCTTTATTTCCATCAAACATATGGACACCATAATTTACCATCATATCTCCAGCTTTAAGTGGTGTCCCATTATCTGCTCTTACATCTCTTACTCTATGTAATAGCATCCAGTAATTCCCTTGACCTGGTGCTAATACCATACCTTCTTTTAATCTCCATCTAACTTTCGTAACTGCACCTATTGGACTGTTTAATCTTGCTTCATCAATAGTTTTATACCATTTTTTAGCAGGAGCATTACACTCTGCTTTTATTTTATCACTTACATCATTATCTTGTCTATTATTATTATTCGAAGGTAAAAAAGAGTCATCTTCATAATCTCCTGCAAACTCAATATCGTAATAATCGGTAATTTTGGCTCCATTATATAAATGGTTGTCTGGATCACCTTTACCTATACCTGTATAAACTATAAATGGTAAGTCATCTTCATGAAGATATCTTGTATCTGTATAATTAGTCTTTTCACTATACTTAATTATCTCCATATAGTTTGCATCTATTACATCACAAAAACTATCTGTAGTTTGGTCAGTTCCGCCATTATTCACTGAGTATAATCTTGATGACCACTCATACCCTTTACTTACAAATCTGTCACCTTGTCTCGTTCTTGTTTGCCCTGCAGGAGGGTTCCATACGCTATTTTTGTCACCCCAGTAAAATTTATCAAAACCTCCAGCAGAGTAATAAAGTGTATATCTTACATAGTTATCTTTTTCACTCTCACCTTGACCCGCAAAGTTTTGTACTCCACTTTCAGAAACAGGATTGAAATTAGTTATATAGTTTTCTGTATGCAACTCACCATCATCACAATCACTTCTGCCTACACCATAACCATCACAATCTACCGTACCATTATCTCCTGCTTTCACATCATCTAATGGAACAAAAATAGAGATGGTTAATATAGAAGCAATTGCTCTATTTACAGGTAAGTCTCTACCATCATAATCTTTTGTAGGATAGTGATCTAATGTAGCATCTACATGTTCTATTTTTACATCAATGGTGCTTCCATTTTGAGTACAAGTTGGAACTTGCTCTCCTTTAAGCTGTGGAATATGAGAAGCTGTTTGACTCTCTTTAGTAGAACCTGGACCCGAGAAACTTATTGGAAGATTACCCCCTTCATAACCATCTCTTAACTTATTATTTCCACTCATATCATTATATGCTCTTCCAGTAGTTCTACACTCTAAGAGTTTTGCATTTGGTGAAATTTTGGAAATATCATCTTTAAATGTAATAGTTGCATCTTTTCCTAATGACTCATTTCCTAAAAGTGAAAATACATTGTCTACTTCTCCTTTTACTTCATCAGTCTCTATTAAGATACGGTAATCAATAATAAATCCAGACTTCTCTTCGCCATCAATCACTACCTTTTGTCCCGAACGAATAGCATAAGCACCAAAAGCTTTATCTATATTCCATCTAGGAGATGCTGTAACAGTTAAAGAGTATCCATCAGTAGTATCCTCTTGTGCATCAGCATTAGGAGCCTCTACTTTAAACTTAATATCTCCAGGTTGTGTACCATTAGGTGTACCACCTAGAACCCTAACATTAAAAATTAAATCTTCTGAGTATGTACCTGCATCGTTTTTATCAAAATCTTTTCTAACACAAACTATTGTCTGCTTATCTTCAGAAATAGTAGAATTTTCAGGGTCACAAGAGCCTGGTAACTGCGTCCACTCATAATAGGCTTTACCATCTTTTAATGGTAATGTTCCAGTAATCGTTACAACCTCTTCATCACCTCCAGCATTTCCTTTCCATGTCCATCCAGCTATTACTTCAAAATTATCATTAGTTCTTACAAGTAAATCGCCACTATAACTATCATCACTTGGATCCTCTACTGTATCATTATTGTTATACCCTGGGTCATCCGAAAAGTCACAACCTGGTGTAGGATTATTCGGGCATATATCTCTACCATTTACCTTATCGCCAGTTGTATTAAGGGGACCAATAATCCCACCTGTTTTCCCATACTTAGTGGTAACATTTACAAAAGCTGCTTGCAATATTCCACTACTAAACAAAAAGACCAAAATGATCATTTTTTTCATTGACATCATATTTGCACCCTTTAATATATCCATATTATGGATATTTTTTGTGCAAATTCTATCAAAGCAAATATATACCACAACTTAAAAAATGTAAATTTTATGAAAAATATAAATAATATATATCCATAATTTGGATATTTATACTCTTTGGAGGAGATCTATAATATCAAGTGGAAGCAAATAGTAACTAGGTTTTTTAAACTCTCTTGAAGCAAGTGCCAAAGCTAAAGAAGCATGTATTGCAGCTTCAAGTCCGCTATATCCTTGTGCTAAAAGAGATGCTATTAAGCCACTTAAAACATCGCCGCTACCTCCCTTAGCTAAAACACGATCACCTAATGGATTGAGATAAAGTTTTCCATTTTTTGCAATAATTGGATTTGCACCTTTGAGTAAAAGTGTAACATAAGGGTAATCTAAACTGAATTTTCGGGCAAATTCAAAGCGGTTTTTCTGTATCTCCTCTACAGAAACCTCTCTTCCCTCCAAAATTTTAAGCACCCTTTGAAACTCTTTTGGGTGTGGTGTAATAACCACCTCTCGCTCTTGCTGCACTATCTTTAGAAGTTTTGGATTCGAAAGAGCATCTGCATCTAAAACTACCGGTATCTTGACATTAATCACCTCTTTTTTGAGTACCTCATCATCATAATAATTACCTAACCCCATACCAATAGCAATTGCTGTTGTATTATGTGGTGTTGTGTTAGCATGCATTAGATAGGGTGGAATTGGAAAATCTCTATTGTGTATAATTGTTGTTAAACCTGCACCAAAGCGTGTAGCAGCCATTGCAGCAATTATTGCTGCTCCCTCTTTTTCTCCTGCAAAAATTGCAGCATGCCCAAAAGTTCCTTTATGGCAATTTTGCTCTTTTCGAAGTGGTGGCTTAAAATCTTTTTTCTCTAGTAAAAAAGTATCTGTTGGATCTTCATAGAGTTTGCGACTAACGCCTAAATTAGCTACCTTGATTTTCCCCACATAATCTTTTGCCCCGTCGAGATAGAGAGCCTCTTTAAGTGCCCCCATCGTAATAGTTTTATCTGCTCTAAAAGCAACTGGATTGGGATAACCCGCTTTACTTAATCCACTTGGAATATCGCACGCTAATTTATATCCACTTAATGCATTCATTCTCTCTATAATTGTTTGACTCTCGCTATTAAGCTCTCTATTAAGCCCTGCTCCAAAGAGTGCATCTATAAAAAGATCGGCCTTTTTAAGCTTCTTTACAATCTTTACACCGAGACTCTTTGCCCGCTCTAACTGCAACTTTGCCATCTTTGATTTTGCACCAAATGGAAGATAGAGCCGTACTTTGTAGTCTCCTTTAAGCAAACGGGCTGCCACAATACCATCTGCTCCATTATTCCCTGGCCCTGCAACAACCATTACCTTTTTACCCTTTTTCAGATTTTTACGTACACACTCTTCAAGAGCAGTTGCAGCATGCTCCATTAAGATATCTTCTGTTAAATTATACTCTTCGTAACACTTTTGATCCATCCCATAGCAATCTTTAAAGAGTTTTTGCATCTTTTCTACCTTTTTAGAGTTCTACTGAACTTATTTTAATATAAATCATGTATAATTTCAAGCAATTTTCTAAAACACTACGTGTTTAGCTTAGAGCTAAGGGCTCAGAGCATAGAGCTTATTGTGCAGCTACGCTGCGTTTGTTATCTGCGGCTTTGCCGCAATAAAAAAGGCGAAGCCACTTTATTAGCTCTACGCTCTCGGCTCTAAGCTCTGAGCTCAAATTAAACACAAAGTGTTTAATTTGGAAATGGAAGGGGGTGATTTTAGTGCCTGGGATTTTAGTAGGTTCTAGAGAGAGTTTTGATGAAGCATACCGAAAGTTCAAACGACAGTGCGATAGAAACTTGATCGTTACAGAAGCAAGAGCAAGACAGCATTACGAAAAACCTGCAGAGAGACGTAAAAAAGAGAAAATCGCTACAAGAAAGAAAATTCTTAAGAAACTCTATATGCTTAGAAGATACGAAGCTAGACTCTAAAAAGCTTAAAGCCAAAAGCAAAAGATATAAAGCTTTTGGCTTCCACTTTTTTAAACTATTCTATATTTAATCTACTATTAACTTTTTTCGGTAGAATTACTTTTGTTGATTTATTATTGGTGCATTGGTATATTGGTTATTTGTATCAATTAAACCAGTACACCAGTATACCAATAACTAATACACAAGGACTTTAAATGACTTTTACAACCCCGCTTAAAGAGAACTCAATTTCTATTATGCTACTTGGCTCTGGAGAGCTTGGAAAAGAGGTAGCAATTGAGGCTCAACGCTTAGGAGTAGAGGTAATTGCGGTAGATAAGTACGAAAATGCACCCGCACATTTAGTTGCAAATAAAGCTGTTGTTGTAGATATGCTTGATCGAAAAGCACTCTTATATGTAATTAAAAAGTATAATCCGACATACATTCTACCAGAAGTAGAAGCTATTAATATCGATGCCCTCTTTGATGCCGAAGAGCTTGGCTTTCATGTTATTCCAAATGCTGAAGCGGTTAATAAAACAATGAACCGAAAAAATATCCGTAAATTTGCTGCCGAAGATTTGGGGCTAAAAACTAGCAGATATCGTTTTGTAAAAACTTTAAATGAATTAAAAGAGGCTGCAAAAGAGCTTGGTTTCCCATGTGTTATTAAGCCAGTTATGAGCAGCTCTGGTCATGGGCAATCTATTGCAAAAAGCGGGGCTGATTTAGAAAAATCTTACGAAATTGCAAAAGAAGCACGTGGCGATGCAAGCGAATTAATAGTAGAAGAGTTTATAAAATTCGACTACGAAATTACGCTTCTTACTGCAAGAAACGAAAAAGAGACAATCTTTTGCGAACCCATTGGGCATATTCAGCAAGATGGCGATTATATACTATCCTGGCAGCCAATGCAAATGAGCGATATAGCTTTAAAAAAAGCTCAAGAGATTGCAAAAGCAGTAACTGATGGCTTAGGCGGTCGCGGAATCTTTGGTGTAGAGTTCTTTGTAAAGGGCGACGAAGTCTACTTTAGCGAGCTAAGCCCACGCCCACACGATACAGGAATGGTAACTCTAATTACTCAAAGCCAAAGCGAATTTGCCTTGCACCTTAGAGCCATACTTGGCTTACCACTAAACTATACATTCTATAGCCCAGGAGCAAGCGGAGCGTATAAAGCAAAAAGCGAATCGAACAATCCTATTATAGAGGTGCCAGATTCTGCATTCACTGCACACTCTTTTGTTAGAATATTTGGCAAACCA
>JALWMN010000050.1 GCA_027083895.1 Campylobacteraceae bacterium | reverse complement strand
CTCTTATTAAGATTAATTAAATCGAGTGGATTGATAAACTTCCCCTTTTTCGTTGCTTCAAAAATCAACTTTCTACGAACTTTTCCCAAAACTGTTCCCTGTTTTACCTTTAATCCTTTTTTAATAAATGGAGAAAACTTATCCAAATCTGCATAGATTGTATGAAGCCCATTTGCATGCTCAACTACAACCATCTTCCCTAACATACTGTTTCTCCCTTTGAAAATAACTTCACCATTAAGAACATTAAATACCCTTCTATCCCCAGCTCTAGAAGTAAGCGTTACTGAATCACTAAATGACTCTATTTTATAGATTGGATCTATAAATTTACCATACGATTTTAAAACCTTTGGCGATCGAAGAGGAGCTATAGTTTTTGGTCCACGATAGTGTGTTGTTGTACTCTTAATATAACTCTTACTAATTGCTGTCTCTTTATATGTGATATCTGAAGATGACTCTTTATTATTCAATCTCAATTTTGCTAATCTTCGAATACGTCTCTTTAATTCTCTCTCCCTCTCTTTAGCAGCCTTTGCAGCCTCTTCTTGAATGAGATTCAACTTCGTTAATGTTAATCGCAATACTGTTTGCCGTTTAAAGATTGCTCTTAACTTTTTAGAGTAACGCTCCTGCTCTTTTGCCAACTTCTTTAAAAGTTGTCTTTTAATAGCTGCCTCTTTTTTATAGACATCCTTTTGTGCTTTTACATCTTTTATACTATTTGCTATCTCATCTCGTCTTTGAATGAGATTCTTCTTCAATGCATTTTTTTGTTCAATATTGCGACTAAGCTTAAGTAACTCTTTTTGATTATAATCCTTATAGCGACTATAGACCTCTTCTAAAACAACACTCTTCTCATCTCTTTGCTGCATCTTATTTTGAGCTACTACTCGCCCTAAATGTTTAGAGAGCTTCTTAGCAAACTCTCTCTTTCTTGCCTCTATATCTTTATCTAACTCTTTGAGCATCTCATTAATACCATGAATCTCTCGTTGTGCCTCATTATATTTTTGTTCCTCTTTTTGAAGACTCTCATTTAACTTTTTTAACTTCTTATTTAATACAGCAATCTCTTTTTGATGCTTTTTAATCTCATCTGCAATCTTTTGTAGCTGTCTACTTAATATTCTCTTCTCTTTCACTGAATCTGCAAGTGAACTTTTTGATGCCTTAATCTGCTCAAAAAGAGCCTTTGGAGAGGCTGCAAAGAGTACAAAAGTACCAATTGCTAACAGTAATAGATATCTCATCCCTCTGGAACCTCACTACTTCTTATAGCTACAGTAAATACAGAAACTGCAACAATAACCAAAGCTGTTACAAAAAGGATTAAAAAGTCTGAAAAGTTTAATAAAAGATCTTGATTCTCTTTAATAAATGTTATATCTGTACGACTTGCCCAACTATTTTTAATATAAATAAAGATAAATACATTTAACAGAGTAGCAATAATTGCATCGATAAAGGCTATTTTAAAAAGAATCCCACTTCGTAACATCATTGGAGCACCAAAAATCTCCATAATAGCCATTCGCTCTTTGTGTGCTAATTGCCACACTTCCATCTGCTTAATCACTAATAATAGACTTACAACAAAAAGCATCACAATAAACACATTTAAAATCATCTTTACAAGTTTAAACATTGTATGTTTTGCATGGTAGTTTTCTCCAAAAATCTCTACATTTAAAATTCCATCTACACTACTAAGTTGCTGCTTAATCTCTTTTAGCTCATCTAACGAAAGATAACTTGTTAAGTGTACTCTAAAAAAGTATGGAAGATCCTTCATAATTGCTACCATTGCACTATCTTGCATTCCAGCAGTTACCTCTTTTGCAATCGACTCTCTATCCATCGGTTCAACACTATCAATCTTCTCATTAATAGCTCGAAGCATTGGTGTTGTAAGTTGTCGTTTACTTACAACCAAAATTGCATATTCATTTTTCAACTTCTTTTCATAACTAGTTGTAACTCTATTAAAGATGAGTATAAACTCAATTCCAATAAGCATCGCCATCAGTGGCAACATAAACATGAGGTGCTCTTTAATGAACTTCATGGACGCCTCCATTCTCAATTATAAAGTGGCGATATGGTATATTAAATATCGTCGGTATTTTATGCGTTACAACCAATACCGTTGCATTGAGTTGATCGCACGCATTCTCCAAAAGATCCCATACAACTCCAGAAGAGAACTCATCAAGGTTTCCTGTAGGCTCATCAGCAAGTATCATAAAAGGATTTTTCGATAATGCTCTAGCAACACCAACTCTTTGCTGCTCCCCACCACTAAGCTCAAGTGGATACTTATGTGCTTGGTCTGCTAATTTCACATGTGAAAGAAGCTTCTCTGCTTGTACCTTTTGGACATCTAAGCTATAACCAGTAATAATAAGAGGCAATACAACATTCTTCTCTACCGTCCACTCATTTATTAACTTATAATCTTGAAAAACAATCCCAAGATTTCTTCGAAGTTGCAAAAGTTGTGCCTTTTTAATCTTCTTCATATCAAAGCCACCCACATTGAGTGTTCCTTTATAGGGCTTTATCTGCCCATAAAATGATTTTAAGAGCGTCGACTTCCCACTACCACTAGGTCCAGTGATAAATACAAACTCCCCTTGCTCTATTGTAAAAGTAGCATCATTAATAATGATATTTTTCCCCTTCTCATACGCCAACGTTAAATTTTGTGCTGTTATTACACTAGCCATTGAACACCTCTTTAATTAAATTATGTGCTTCCTGATTAACTCTACTCTTTACCGGCCTACTTGGAAGGTAAAAAGCTCCCTCTTTTTCAACTATAATCATCTTCTTCTCTGGCATGCTAAAGCTCCCAAATGAGCACTCTATAGCATAGCCATAACCGCTGCTCTTCTTATAAACCTTTCCAAAATGAACAAAGTAGTCCCTCTTTACAATACTCTCTTTGGGAAGCTTCTTATTCTCAAGTAAGATTGTATCAAAATCAAAATTAAGTTCCAACTTTTTCTCTGGCGACTCCTCTAAAGATTGCAAAGAAAGCGTATAGATATCTTTATTCATCCGTCTCCATCTCGCCTCATATTTGCTTATAATTTCAATCTCCCTATTCTTCTCTACCTTAAAACTTGCACGTTTAGGAGAACTAAAGACCTCTAAGGCATAACGGTAGTAATTTTCACTATCGGTTCGAAGCTCCAAGATACCACCCTTTTTAAGTGTACGGAGTGCTTGCTCAACAAATGCTTTGCTAATTACTCTACGGTGTGGTTTCTTATCCCAAGGTACAGGAAAATGTACATATATCATCTCAAGAGAATTAGATTGCAGCATCTCCAATAGGAGTCTTGCATCGTAATTAACTACTAAAATATTCTCTATACCTTGTAGAGTTATCTGTTTCAAGAGTTGTTCAATCGATGGAGAGTGTATCTCGACCCCTATAAAAAGAGTCTCTCTCTCCTCTTTGGCACGATAGAGTAGATGTCGACCACTACCAAAACCAATTTCAAGTTTTATCTTTTTATAATCACTTCTAAAATCATAAAACTCTTCAATACTCTTTAGATACTTATGGGCAATCTTTGGTTTAGATCTTTTCATCTGAATGTTCGAATGCAATACCTCTAAGTTACATATTTTTGCAAATCTATCTAAAATCTCTTTTAAACTCTGACTATCAGCTCCTCTAGTAATTTTATTGGGCTTTACTAAGTACTCCTTCTCTCTTTTTATAATATCAAGACATATCTTCTCTTTATCACTATCAAAAAGAACCATATCACTCCCACCCTCAGTAGCTTTATAGAGTGATAATGATGGAGTTATCCTCTCTATACTCTCAAGTGAAAATGGTTTTACTTTTAAGTGTGGCACTACCTTACCTTTACTGTTAAGATATTTCCAACATACGAAGTCATACCCATAGCGTCCCTTGCAAATACTCTATAGCTATAACTATGCCCCTTTACGACTGTTAAATCGATATATTCAGGATAGAGTCTTCCTTTAATACTCTTAAGATAGTGCCACTTCCCACCATCTTTTTTTCGCTCAATAACATACTCATAAATAGTTGGCTCACTGCTAGGTACCCATAATATCTTTACAGTATGGTCACCCACTACCTCAGCTGAGACCAAACGAACCTGCTTATATGGTTTAGCACTCTTTACTGGTACTACATCTCCATAGAGTGACTCATTTAAACCACTATAGGTTGTAAATGTATAAAAGTAGTTTGTATTTGGTTCAATATTAGTATCAACATAGTGTGTTGCAAAGCGATTTGAAATCGTTGCAATTTTGGTATACACCTGCTTCGCACCGGGTACTGCCTTTGCTCTATAGATATTTACTCCTTGAATATTGGTATAGCGAAAGAGTGGCTTCCACTCCAAACCAATACTATTTCTATCGGCTACACTCTTAACTCCCGTTACCTTTGGCAAAGAGATATCTGTAAAAAATGCCTCTAATGAACTTAGCAATAAAATATTAAGAAGCAATATCTTTAAATAACTCTTCGATTCTCTCACAATTAAACGAAACATATGCACTACCTTTTTCAAAATTCTTCTCTATATACTCTCTCATATCATCAAATAGAGGTGCTCGCACCTCAACTCTCTTGCCACTACGCGGATGAATAAAATAGAGCAAATAAGCGTGCAAAAACATTCTATGCTTATAGCTCTCTTTGCTAGGGCCATAGAGCTTATCGCCAACAATATGGCGCCCAAGAGTACCTAAGTGCACCCGAATCTGATGCGTCCTGCCACTAAAGAGCTTACAAGCAATCAACTCGCTCTCTACCTTGCTTTGAGCAATTTTAACAAAGAGAGTTTTTGCCTCTCTGCCACCCTCTACAATTGCCATCTTTAGCCTATTTTTAGGGTTTCGAGCAATTGGCTTATCTACAATCATATCCTCTTTAAGAGGATAGTTAATAACTGCCAAGTAGTATCGTCCCATGCTCCTATCTTGTAACTGCTTACTTAGTTGAGCATGAGCAAAATCACTCTTAGCAACCAAAAGAGCACCACTTGTCTCTTTATCTAATCGATGCACAATCCCATTTCGCTCCTCTCCACTAATTGTAGAGAGGCGAATATTTTGTTTACGCAACCAATCAACAAGCGTTGGCTCTTTAACAGAAGGTGCCGGATGCACCACCAAGCCAGCTGGCTTATTGATAACCATAATATCATCATCTTCATAGAGCACTTCAATAGCTAAATCAATATCTTCAAAACTTTTTGGCTTTGCCTCTTGTATCTCATACGTAACCAGCATCCCAGAAGCTACTTTAAAAGAGGGCTTAAGTATTTGCTTCCCATCTACTGCCACAAAACCATCTTTAATAAGCTTCTCTACCTGGTTTCTACTTACACCAAGTGCACTAGAGAGTACCTTATCCAATCTACCAGCACTTTCAGCGATAAACTGAGAACTCTCCACACACAACTCCACTAATTAGATACTATACAATAACATAAAAGCGATTAATTATATATTAAAAAATATAGGTAGAGTTATTTAATCTTAAGAATAATTGCTCATTCTCTTGATAAAAGTGAGAATATATGAAGTACAGTTCCATTTTTTTACTGTTTAGAGATTAAGATAGAACTTTCTTAATTTCTCAAACTGATCATATACCTAAATTTTTCAATAAATTTTATACTTTTTTAGATCTTGCAAATTTTAACCAAAATCTTGCAATAGAATTAGAAAATATTTAACAAATACTTTGTTTAGGGTGTTTGCAAAAACTGTGCAAGTGTGGGTTCCCAACAGTTGCGTGCTTAACTAGTAGGTTAATTGATGTATTTTATAAATGCCCTAGAGCAAATGATTTATAAAAGGTTGTTAATCTCTAAAGTAAATTTTGAGTTTAACACTAAAACCATTTATACTCTTTATTTTTTTTGAAATTTTATCTAACTTTAATTCAAAGATTTGATATAATTAATAGTTCCATATTTTGGTATTAAAGGTTATATATGAAAACTATTCTAGCATTTATAATTCTCATTTCTACTGCTATAGCGGATGAAAAAGTAATAAATTGGCACACTCTTTTAGCTAATAAAAATTATACAAAAATAGACTCTTTATTACAAGGTATACATAAAGAGATTTTAAACGACCCATCTAAAGAGGTTAAACTTGCAGAAGCATATCATATATTAACACTCGATAAGAATCTAGAAACTAATATAAAAGAGTATGCAAAGACAAAGCCAACATCACCATTTTCTCATCTACTTTTAGGAGAGTATTACCTTTACAAAGGCTTTGATGCTAGAGGATATAAGTGGGCAAAAGATACTCCACAATATAAATTCGATAAGATGCGAAAGCTTGAGAAAAAGGCAAAAGAGGAGTTGTTACAATCTCTAAAAATAGATAATACAATATCACTTACATACGCAAACTTAATAGCTACCTATACACTACTATCGAACTACAAAAAGAGAGATGAAATATATAAAATAGGGTTAGAGAAGTTTGCAAACTCTTATATAATACGAAAAACTTATCTACAATTTTCTCTCATAAAATGGGGCGGAACTTTTGAAAAAATTAAATCTCTATTAAAAGATGCTAAAGCTCACTCTCAAAGAAACCCTCTTTTAAAAAAGCTAGATGGCTATTTAGAGTTTGCAAAAGCAGATTTCTATTTTAGGCAAAAACAAGATACTAAAAAGGGATTAAAGTTTATAAATAGAGCATTAAAACTATCTGATTATACACACTATTACTATTTTAGAGGGATAATTTACAAGAGTATAAAAGAGTACAAAAAGGCTTTAAAAGATTTTAATTTAGTTATAAAAAGATACCCATTAGATTTAGATGCATTACTTCAAAGGGCATACACCTACTACTTTTTGAAAAAATATAATTTAATGTTTAAAGATGTACAAACAATTTTAACTTATGATTACCAAAATAGTTATGCCCTCTTTTTAAGAGGTATCTACTACTACGATCAAGAAGAGTATGAATTAGCTACAATAGATCTTTTAGACTCTTTACAAAAAAACGATTCTAATATTGCTGTCAAAAAGTATCTAGGGTATAGCTATTATGGTCAAAAAAATTACAAAATGGCAGCAAAATATCTACAAGAGGCATTAAATAGTGGTTCTAAAGATAGTGATGTAGCATACTATCTTACAGTGTC
>JALWMN010000049.1 GCA_027083895.1 Campylobacteraceae bacterium | reverse complement strand
CTCTCAGGGTGTAGTTTTGAATATCTATCTATCTGTTTTTTAATCTCTTTATAGGCCTCTTCACTAATTGAGTTTTTTATCGCCTCTAAAGACTCTTTATAGTTGTTTATCTCCTCATCTCTTTGGTTATCTGCACCAAGCTCTTTTTGTATCTCTTTAAGCTGCTCTTTTAAGAAGTACTCTTTATTGGTTCTCTCAATATTAGAGTGTACACGACTACTTATATCTTTTTGAATTTTAAGTGCCTCAATTTGAGAAGCGACCACATCAATAATTGCCAAGAGACGATCTTCAATACTCTCTTTAGTATAGAGTTTATAGGCTTCATTTTTATCTAAATTGATCATAGATGATACTAAGTCAGCTACACGATGAGGCTCAGAAGACTCTTCAATCGTTTTAACTAGATCAGAAGGTATTGCAGTTGTTAGTTGGGAAAGTTGTCTTACCTTCTCTCGTAAGAGTCCTATGAGGGCATCGATTTTTATTGATTGGTAGGAGTCATTAGTAATAATATCGATTGTTGCTGTTAATACTCCATCTGTAATATTTTGGTTATCTATAATTTTGGCTTTTGCTAAGCCTTGAAAGAGTACCTTGATGCGACCATCATTTAAATCAACTTTTCGCATTATAGAGCCAACCACACCAACTTCGAAGATATCTTCAAAGCCTCTCTTCTCTTCATGTCCTGGTTTTGTTGTGGTGACAAATAGTAGAGAGTTTTCTCGCATTGCCTTATTAACAGCTTCTATATCACTCTTTTCTGTTAAAAAGATGGGACTTATCATAAATGGGTAGAAGAAGAGTTCATCATCTACCAAAATTGGCAAAACTGTGGGAAACTTTTTGTAATCTTTTAGCTGCATTCAGCATAATCCTTCTAAAATTTTTTCTAATTATATAGTAGGTATCTTCTTTTATGTTAATAATTTGTAACGAATTATATCTAATTTTTTGAAATAATCAACCAAAACTGCTCTAAGTTTTGAATTAAGGGTAGTAAGAAGAGTTAAAATTTATACTCTTAAAATTAAGGTCTTACAATCTCACTACTATCAATTCCTAATATCTTTGCTTTCTCTTGATAGAAAGTTGATGCTTCACTTTTATTTAAACGTTGGTAGAGTCGACTTACATCTTGATTATTTAAAGCAATAGATAGTTCTACTCTAGTAAGCATTGAGTCTGCTAATATACCATAGTCGTAATCGCTTACAAGTAATCTATTGGTCTTGAGTGCATCTAAAGCCTTCTGAAGATAAGTAGTTTCATTACTATTTTTCGCTGCAGCTAGAAACTGATTTTTATTTAAGAGAAATTGTAACATCTCATCACCAGGCTTATATTGAAGTGCCTCTTGAATGTAGAAGTTTGCTAATATATTCTCTCCTTTAGCAATATGAGCAATAGCTAAGTTTGTTGCTGCATCAGCTATTAATTGTTCATTTTTTGAAGAACTTTTTAGATCTATATATGCATCATCTGCTTTATCAATATCTTGTTGAATTGAGTTATATATGGTTAGATCTATACTATTG
>JALWMN010000048.1 GCA_027083895.1 Campylobacteraceae bacterium | reverse complement strand
GTAAAGATTGCACGAAAGTATGGGCAGCAAAATTTTGATAATAAACGCTATAAGATTATTACGCTTGAGCACTCTTTTCATGGGCGAACAATTACAACTGTTAAAGCAACAGGGCAAGAGAAGATGCATACCCCTAACTTCTCTCCATATCCAGATGGTTTTTTGTATGTAAGGAGCATTGAGTCGATATATAAAGCGATTGATAGCGAAACAGTTGCAGTAATGCTAGAGCTTGTTCAGGGTGAAGGTGGTGTACAACCTTTCTTAAAAAGCGAAGTGCAAGAGTTGGCAAGGTTTTTAAAATCTAAAGGCTTGTTACTGATTGTAGATGAAGTGCAAACAGGTATCTATAGAAGTGGTGAATTTTTAGCAAGTAACTATTATGGTATTGAGCCTGATATTATAACTCTTGCAAAAGGGTTAGGTGGTGGTTTGCCAATTGGTGCAGTTATGACTAGCCTTAAAGATATCTTTGAGCCAGGGGATCACGGCAGCACCTTTGGTGGGAATTTTTTAAGCACCAAAGCTGCTTTAACAGTTTTGGATATTTTAGAGCAGGAGTATAATGAAGGGAGCATTGAAGAGAGAATTGCTCTTTTTGATAAATATCTCTCGAAAATGGCTGATACCCTACCTGATATCTTTGAGTATAGTGTTGGACTTGGTTTGATGCGAGGTTTGCGTTGCAAGAGTGCTAAGATTCAAAATAGTGTGGTTAGCAAGGCTTTTGAGCATGGTTTGATTGTGCTTAAGGCTGGGCGAAACACTGTACGATTCTTGCCACCACTTACTATTACAAAAGAGGAGATAGTTGAGGGCTTTAAACGTTTCGAGGCAGCAGTTATGGAGATTGAGGATATTTAAGTGAAACAGTTAGGTGTCATAGCACTTCTTTTTAGCTTACTAAGTGCTGATAGTTTAGAGAATTTTTTATCAGCGAATTATAATGATCTTTTTGTTTTGCAAGAGCAAAAGAGTAAGAAAGATGCTGACTTTGAGTCGTTAAGTTGGATCTCGCCAGTTACTTTAAGTTTCGAGCGACGCTGGAGTAACCAGCTTCGTGGGGGCTGGCACCCAGTAAATAGTTACTCAATTGGGATTGAGCAGCCAATCTTTAAAAGTGGTGGTATCTTGTATGGTATTAAGTATGCAAAGAGTAATTTAGATTTGGCACGAGCAAATATTGTCAAGAGTAAGCTCAATTTAAAAGTAAGTGCCATTGAGATAGCACTCAAAGTAAAGCAGACAGAGTATGCCATAGAGAAGCTGCGACTCCAGATAGCAAATAGAGATATAGAGATTGCAACTCTTAAAGAGCTCTATGGGGCAGGGTTAGCTAGTAGTATTGATCTTGATAATGCACTCGTTAAAAAAGATGAAGCATCCATTGCAATGCTTGATTTAGAGGCAAATTTAGCCCTGCTAAAAGCTTCGTTTGCAAAGCTTAGCGATAGAGATCTAAAAAGTATAAAAGTACCGCACCTAAAAGCACCAACACTGCAGGAGTTTTTAGAGCAAAATGTAGATTTAGCATTAGCAAAAGCTAAA
>JALWMN010000047.1 GCA_027083895.1 Campylobacteraceae bacterium | reverse complement strand
GTTGATAGAAGATGTAAATCCTCCAAAAAATTATATATCGATAGATCATCATAATGAAAACCAAAAAAATAAGAGTTCTTTAGAACAAGTGGCTGAAATTTTAGGTGAAAACTTAAATAGATATTTAACTCTTGTAGCTTTGAATGATAAAGGATATATCCCAGCAATGAAAGATTTTGGAGCAACAGAAGTTGAGATAGAGTATATAAGAGAAAAAGATAGACAAGCTCAAGGGGTTAGTCAAGAAGATGAAGTGTTAGCTCGGATTGCACTTGAAGAAGTTCAAATGATAGGTGAT
Source organism: Campylobacteraceae bacterium (assembly GCA_027083895.1). GTDB lineage: Bacteria > Campylobacterota > Campylobacteria > Campylobacterales > Sulfurovaceae > JAADEQ01. The sequence goes on along the minus strand of JALWMN010000047.1, from coordinate 1,259 downwards.
ATCGCTTATATAAAATCTTTTAGTGAAAAATTTTCTCCTATTGTGGATAGATGTTTTGAAAAATATAAAAAAATTTTAATTTATTCGGATAAAAAATTTGTTTATTATGGAAAAGGTGTAGAAAAATTGGTAAAAAAATATGAAAATGAAATATCTAAAAATAAAATGTATTATGGTGGAAATTTTGGATTTTTTGGTGTAAGTGAAGAAAAGTATAATAAAAAAGAGTTGGAGAAGTTAAGAAAAGAAGTATTAAAAGTACTCAGGTAACCATCATTTTGGTATGATAGTTACAAGAGTGTTTTCATAAATAACAGCTTGAAATTTTGGAAAAGATGGTAAGATAAAGTTTTTGCTTCTATGTTGAATATTTTGAATATCTTTGGAAATAAGTTTTATTGCATTTATAACCTCCTTTTTAGTATAGTTTGAAAATTTAAAAACTCGTTGTAAAAATCTCTCACCTGCATGATAACTGACTCGTAAAGACATAAAAACTCCTTAAAAATAATTATTGATATAAAAAGTAGCCTCTTTATTTCGAGGACTACTAAGCCATCTCAGGCGACTACTTATCTAATGCTTTTTTACCAACAATAGTAGCAGCAGTAATAACGGCAATCTCAACACATGGTGGAATAACTGCAAATATCATGAAAACCTCCTTTTTAATTTTTATAAACAATGTAGCCTCTTTAGTTCGAGAACTACTAAGCCATCTCAGGCAACTAAACCTTTGCTTCTAAAATAAATTAGAAAGGGAAAGGTAGTCTTGGAAAACAAGATCCAGGGAAAAACATAAAACCTCCTTTTAGTTTTCTATATGTGTAAAAGTTATAAATGTAGCCTCTTTTGTTTGAGAACTACTAAGCCATCTCAGGCAACTAAATTAGTCTAGTGCTTTATTAACTGTTTTAGCAATTACAGCACCTACCACAAAACCTACAATTTCACAAGTAGGAATAACTATAGGTAACATATCACCTCCTATTTAAATAGTTTAGATATCAAAAGATTCTCTTCATTTCGAGAACCAACTACCCATCTCAGGGTTTGATTACTACACTACAGATCTATCAAAGGTGGAAGAAACCGTATATCGTAATCTTCATAGTGTGTAAACATAAAAACCTCCTTTTAGTTTTCTATATGTGTAAAAGTTAAAAATGTAGCCTCTTTTGTTTGAGAACTACTAAGCCATCTCAGGCAACTAATTGTTATAAGACTCAAGTGGATCTACTGGAGTAAATACCAACTTA
>JALWMN010000046.1 GCA_027083895.1 Campylobacteraceae bacterium | reverse complement strand
ATTATTAACTCTTTAATAGAGTGGGTTTAAAGAAGCTCTAAAAGGAGTTGTGCAAACTTCTCTTTATCGCTACTATTTACAGATGACTTTTGGCACTTTTTGAGAATTGAGGCAAACTTTTTTAACTCTTTGAGTGGACTCTCATCGCTAATGGCTAGCTCTTTTTTTTCTCTGTGGGCATGACTAGTCTCTAGAAGAAGGCGAGCAAATGCTATAGCACGATTTAGCAAAATAAATCCAATATTTGGATCCTCAATTGGACCAACCTCAACAGTTGTTGCTCCAATAAAATTTATCTCACTCAACTTACCATACCCATAATTTGCCCCTATAAAACCAACTGCACCCCCAATAACGGTGCCCAAAAGAAGACTATGTCCACCAACTGCAAGATCGATCGCACCTCCTGTAGCTGCAGAGGTGAGTGTTAGCAAAAGCACAATCTTCTCTTTACTCAAACCAAAAATCTCTTCAGACTCTTTTGAGAAGAGAGAGTAGTTTAAGTTAGCAAGATCAAGATCGAGTGGAAGTTTTCTAAAACCAAGAATCTCTTTTATCTCTTTAAAGAGATCTTGCTCTTTTTGCTCTATTGCAGCCTGAAACTCTAAACGAAGCTGCTCTTCGTTTGGTTTTGTTAAATGATAACTCTTTTTAAGTTTAAAGGAGAGAATTTCGCAAACTGTGTTACTTATAAGGGATGCAATCTGCTCTTTTTGCTGCTGGCGATGCTTTTGGAGATAAGAGATGATCCTCTCGATACTCTCATTCCACTCTATGGCAATATGCTTTAGTGCCCATAAAAGATCGATATGATCACTAAAACTAGCTTTCAATGGATTAAAGGGCTTTATAATCGAGAAGTATTGTCGCAAAACTGCCTGCCACTCTTTTGTATAATCCTCCTCTCCAATATAGTTTAAAATCGCCATAGAGGGACGAGCAGCATATCGCAAAATCTCCATCTCTGCTTCAAATTTGCTACTATAGGGCTTTGAGGCATCGACCACATATAAAATTGCTGCTCCCTCTACAATTGGACGCAGCAACTCGCACTCATCGTGGAAAATCTCGCTTGGACACTCACTTTGCACAAACTTCTCTAAAAGTTTTGGCCGCTTATTTGCACTCACCTCACCTTGGGCTTTTAACCACTCTAAAAGCCGCTTTGGTCGCTGAAAACCTGGAGTATCAATAAGCTCATAAAGCACCTCGTCGCCTCGTTTAAGATAGAAGCTTCGAGCCTTAGTTGTAGTACCAGGTCTTGGCCCAATTGCCACACTCTCATTTTGAGTAAGTGTCGCTACAATAGAGCTTTTCCCCTTATTTGGGTGTCCTACTACAACAAACTTTAAATGGCTCATACTATCACCTCATACTCTTTTTTTAGCTCTAAAAGCTTATCTTGCCAAATCGCAACATCACTTCTATGTGGCTTAGCCCCATCAATCCCAAGCAAAAGAAGCGATATTTTGCCACCATGCCTCTCTAACTCCTCAAGATAGTCAAAAAACTCTAAAATAGGCGGCTCCCACGCATTAACAGCAACAACTTTATCTTTTGCTGATGGATCTGAGCTTAACCCAAGACTCTCTAGATCTATCTCATCATAGGCAAGGAGTTGAAACTTGCGATCATAAAGTGCCTCTCTTTTTGTAGGCTCTTGAGTACTCTTAGAAAGCCTATCAAATGAATCACTATTTTGGCTACTCTCAAAAGAGAGTGGCTTCTCTTTTATAAAAAGGCCTGCAAAGAGCCAAAAGAGCCCACGAAGCAAGATACCGTAAAAAACGATACTCATAGCTAAAAACTTCCACCACTGGCCTAACTCTTTTGCTTTTGCTATCTGCTCGCTACTTACTGCACCACCTAGACGCGTTATCTGGCTTAGACTAACAAGCTCTTGATCAACAAGACAGCTACTGCAAAAGCCTTTCCATAGTGCCATAGCATTGAGTACACTACACAACTTAGCAGGCGTAATACTCAGCGTAGTAGCCCAACCAAAAGCAATATCTTTAATTGTTACAGTCACCAAAAGAGCCACTAAGGCACCAAGCGAAAAGAAAAATCCAAAAAGAAAGGACTCTCGCATCCGTTTAGCTACCCTAGCCTCTTGCTTTATAAGCAATACTACAAAAGAGATAATCGAAAAGAGTGCTGGCAAGATCACCACAAAAAAGAGATAAACTAAAGCATTTACAAGCTCTTTTCCACTATAGAGCAGCAATCCGCTACTAACACTAAAACCAACTATTAAGCCTAAAAGAGCTAGAAAGGCTCTTTTGTACCGCCATATTGTCTCTTTAATTGAAGTAAAAGTTAAAATGTGACCCTCCAAAGTAGAGCAATCTCATCTATTGCGATAAGACTCTTTTTTGGCTTAATAAAGATAGTATCAATTGCATAATTTTCAAGCGAAAATTTGCTATGAAGCTCATCTATCTTCTCTTCGAGTTCGTGCTGTAACTCCTCTATTCGCTCTTCGATCTCCTCTACTTTTGCTTCGGCTCTGCTTATATCGCCTCGCTCTTTCATTACGCGTCCACTACGGCTTGCTGCTGTTGAGAGACGCGTTAAACTTCTACTCCCAAAGAGTGCCGATACAATCGAAATACCAGCACTAATAAGAGAGCTTGTCTGATCAGCTTTCTCTTTTTCGACTTTTCTTAAAGCATTCTCTAGCTGCAACTCCAATCGATCGAGTTTTCGTTTATACTTCTCTTGCAACTCCTCAAGAGCCTCTTCATACTTCTCTTTAAGCAGATCTTCAACTCTTAGGGTAAACGCCTCAAGGCTCTCACCCACTTCAGACTCTATTCGAAGCCGCTTGACTCGGTAGATCTCTAGCTTTTGCTCTCTGTAGATATACTCTTTTAGGGCTCTGCTGGCAGCTTTTAAGCCACTATCTTCGGCTACAAAACTTGGCAGATGCTTATACTTCGCCTCTTTTGGGGCTTTAAGAGGAAAGCTCTTTAATGGCTCTTCAAGCTCTTCACTCTCCTCCCAATCGTAACTATTAAGCCCCTCTAAATTGAGCATCAGTTCAAAATGGCGGCTTGTGTCGATCCCTCTTCTTGCATCTTGGTAGTGGACCTCTACAGAAGCACCTATGGTTGGTATAAAGCGATTTTGCCCTGTTGGATCAACCTCATATCGCTGCACCACATTGCCGCTAAGAAGAACATTACTCACAAAGTCGCTCTCCTCTTTATGGCTTGGGGTAGCCACCTCTACTGCTCCCTCCTGCCCCTTTTTAGATGCCATCAATCTTGCAATCTCATCTTTCTTTAGTGGCCCTTTGAGGTAACTTAAGACCCACCGCGTAGTAAAGAGTCGAATATCATCTAAGTGGGCACTCTTTAAGAAGAATGTTCGCTTTTTGAGGTTCGCTAAGAGCTTTGCAATCTCTGCTTTACTAAAGCTCGAATCGATTTTACCCCCAAGTCCATCGATTACTCGCTCTATATCTTGCGTTGTTTGCAAGCGTCCAATACACCATGTACCAATATTACTTAAGCCCTTATAGTCTAAATCGACTGGGTTTTGTGTACTCAAAACTACCCCAAGTCCATAAGCACGAGCTTGCTTTAAGAGTGTAATCATCGGCTCTTTACTTGGTGGGTTCTTTATAGGTGGAAAGAAGCCATAAATCTCATCCATATACAGAAGTGCTCTTAGTCGATTGCTTCCACTTTGGCGACGCATCCAGGCTATTACTTTATTGAGTAAAAAAGTTACAAAAAACATCTTTTGCGAATCATTGAGGTGTGCAATTGAGAAGATCGAAACCTTCGCCTTCCCATCTTGCGTATATAAAAGTTTTTCAATATCTAAACTCTCGCCACTAAGCCACCCCATAAATGCTGGCGAAGCAATTACAGAATTAAATTTACTTGCTAACTTAAAGCGTTCACTTTGCGGATAAAAACTCTCTAGCGGCAAGACACCTATCTTTTTAAATGGAGGAGTAATAATAGATCCAACAAGGGTATCAAGCCCTAAATCTCTATCATTTTGCCACGCATTAGCAATAATTTGTGAAAGCAGTATAAACTCTTTACTCTCTAATGGATTTGCCTCTACATCAACAAGGGCTAGTAAAGAGGCAACGGTACTACTAAGGTAGGCTGTAAAGCTATCGCTATCCTCCATAATCTCAATGGAAGGCTTACTCAGCGAGCTTAAGATATTTATCCCAACACCAGAGCTCGAACCTGGAGTGTAAATAGTTTTGTCAACTGCTGCAAACTTTGCAACACGGCTGCTATCTTGCCCAAAGCTCTCAATTCCCTCTTTCCACATCTTGGCAATCTTAGCTGCATACTCAAGAGGATCCTCGCCTTTACTCTTAGCCTCCTCCTCTACCCATGGCAAGAATGATTCAGCCTTAAACTCTGGATCAGTTAAGAGCATATTGCCCATATCCCCTTTTGGGTCAATTACAATCGATGGAATATTATCAATTGCAGCCTCTTCTAAAATATCGATTCCAAGCCCCGTTTTACCAGAACCTGTCATACCAATAATTGCAGCATGTGTTGTAAAGTTTTTATTCTTTAGAAGTGTTAAAACATCTGTAGCCTCAAAACTCTTTTTATCAACATCTTTTCCAAGATAAAAGAGTCCAGCCTTCTCGTATATATCCTTGAGTGCCTCCATCGCCTCTCCTTAGCATACTTATTTTGTATAGTATAGCAAAAATAGATATAGAGTTTATTTGTTTACCCCAAACTTTAAACAAGAAATGGTATAATCGCTCCACTTGCAATTTATACACAAAATAGACACCTCTTATTATTTTATCATCAAAAATAGCTAACGAGGTATTGCAATAAATGACAGTTGTCCACTTTGGCAACTACCTCTTTCAGTAGAGGTAGATCCAATTGTCAAAATTATCCACAAAAATTTAACAATATGAAAGGGAGAGTTTGGAACAAGTTATTATAATATTAGTCGCAATTCTAATTGCATCAATCCTAAATATTATTTTTAAATATTTTGAGCTGCCTACAGCTATTGGGTATATCTTTACAGGTATTATTATCGCCTCTGCTGTTGGCGAGAATGCCCAGAGTAAAGAGATTTTAGACCATATCTCAGAGCTTGGAATTGTCTTTTTAATGTTTACCATCGGTTTAGAGTTTAGCTTTGCAGAGCTAAAAGCGATGCGAAAGCAGGTCTTTGTTTATGGCATTTTGCAGGTAGTTGTTAGTTCGCTACTCTTTGCAACTATAGCATTTTTCCTTTTTGGTTTCTCGCAAAAGAGTGCCACAGTTATTGGCTTAGCTCTCTCACTCTCATCAACTGCTATTGTCTTAAAGATGCTTAATGAGAGTGGCGATATTCACTCTGGCTATGGGCGAAAGGTTTTAGGAATCCTCCTCTTTCAAGATATAGCAGTTATTCCAATCTTAATTGTTATTCAGATCTTTACAAAAGATGTTGCACTAGGTGAACTTTTGCTCTCAACTGCAATCAACCTAATACTCTTTATTGCACTCTTTCTCTTGGCTCGATTTATTATAAATAGTTACCTCGATTTTGCTGTAAAAACACAAAACCAAGAGATATTTCTTTTGGCAATCTTATTTGTAGTACTTAGTGCTGCTGAAATTGCCCACCTCTTTGGCTTCTCCTACTCGCTTGGAGCATTCTTTGCTGGTATGCTCTTAGCTGAATCGCACTACAAATACCAAATTGAAGCCGACTTAGCCCCCTTTCGCGACCTCCTTTTGGGGCTCTTCTTCTTTGTTGTTGGGTATGGTGTCGATTTGAGCGTAATCTTTAAAAATATCCATATTATTGCACTACTCGTTATCGCAGCTATGGTACTTAAAGCTGCTGTTATCTTTCTTGTACTCTCCTTTAACCAGAAGCGAACAGCCTTTAAGAGTGCTTTAGCACTCTCACAAATTGGGGAGTTTGCCCTTGTTATCTTTGTGATTGCTCAAGAGCAGAACCTTATTGACACTACAACAACGAATATTCTTGCAGCAGCAGTTATTTTGTCAATGATCTTGACACCCTTTATTATCAATAATCTTACCCGCCTTGCCGATAAGATCTTTACTGAGCCCTATAAAGAGTTTGTCATCAAGTCAACTGGTTTACGCAACCATATTGTTGTTTGTGGCTATGGCCCTTTGGGACACACCATTACAAAAGAGCTAAAAGAGCAGGGCTTAGATTATATTCTTATTGAGCATGATCTTAAACTCTACGAAGAGGCACTCGAAAATAACGAACCAGTCTTTTTTGGAAATGCAGCCCAAAGACTTGTTTTAGAGTCTATCAATATCAAAGATGCAGCTGGAGTTGTTATTACTCTCCATAACCTCGAGAAGATTCGACTTATTGCCCAAGCAGTTATCGATATGGCACCTAAAGCCCATATCGTAGCAAGAGTACGCGATGATCAAGAGAGAGTCTCTTTGAGTGAATGCAAAATCGATACAGTCTTTAGCACTGTCGAAGTTCTAAGCAAAGTGATGACTAAAGAGTTACTCTATTGTCCAATAAAGTAGGCTTAAGTGCACACAAACCCTACTTTAGTAAAATCTAAAGCATATTTAGAGATAATTGCAAAAGTTCATAAACTCAACCATCATTCCCATAGAGTTGAGAATTTGCACTTTTACAATAATTGAAACCTTTGAAAAACCATTGATTTCACTCAAGAGAGATATAATTTTTTGCTACAATTATAAAGCTTTCACTCAATTCATAGTTTTTTAGAGGATTCAATTTATAATTTCAAAGGAGTCGCTATGAAAAAACTATTTCTTACTACTCTTCTCTTTAGCTGCTCCCTATTTGCCCAATTGAACACTATAGTTAGCATCGCTCCAGAGGCAACTTTTACAAAAACTATCGGTGGCGACAAAATAGAGCTACATACAATGGTGCAAGCTGGCAACTCACCACACACCTACGAGCCAAAGCCATCGCAGATGAGAGCAGTAAGTAGTGCCGATATCTACTTTGCAATCGGTGTAGAGTTTGAGAGAGCATGGCTTCCTCGATTTAAAGCTCAAAATAGCAAAATGGAGATTGTCGATGTCACAAAAGGCATAAAAAAGCTCCCAATGAGTGCCCATCACCATCACAAAAAAGAGTCTACACATCACGTTAATAAAGGTATAGAGCATGACGAAGAGGAGCACTTAGACCCGCATGTTTGGCTTGCTCCATCAAATGTAAAAGTTATCGCAACAAATATCTACAATGCCTTAGTTGCAAAAGATCCAAAAAATAGTGATCACTATAGATTAGGTTACGAAAAACTCCTTAAAGAG
>JALWMN010000045.1 GCA_027083895.1 Campylobacteraceae bacterium | reverse complement strand
AAAGGAAAGAGCAGGTGAACTCAAAAGCAAAAAGAGTCATACTTAAGACACGGAAACAGGTATTTGGTGCACTCAATGGGAATAATATATCTGCTTTTCGTGGTGAAGGGTTTGAGTTTGCTGAACTTAGAGAGTATATCTATGGTGATGATATTCGCTCGATTGATTGGAAAACTACTGCAAAGTTAGGAAAACCATATGTAAAGGTCTACCATGAGGAGCGAGAGCTCAATGTAGTAGTCTCTTCAATGTTAAGTGGCTCTACATATTTTGGAGTAACAAGGCCAAAGAGTGAGTTTATGGTAGAGCTCATGGCGATACTTGGCTATTCAGCAATACGCAATCGTGATCTTTTTAGCCATATTCTCTATGCCGACAGACTCTATCGCTTTTCAAAGCCCTCTAAAAAGATCTTTGCAGTTAATAAAGAGATTGAGGAGGCATTAAATTTTGATGTTTTAAAAAAACCAGGCAACTATAGTGAGTGGATTGAGGATTTAAATAAAAGAGTGCCAAAGAAGTCGTTACTTATTTTAATTGCAGATTTTGTGGGCGATGTGAACCTTACTATTTTAGCAAAGAAACATGATCTGATTGTATTGATTGTAAGAGACTACTTTATAGAGAACCCTAAACCATTAGGTGAGATAACGCTTGTAGACCCTGGATACTTTGATGCTTTTAATGGAAACTTTGATGAAGATAGTGTAGGTATCTATAAGGCGGCACTAAGAGAGAATGATAAACTACTCTATAGACATTTACGTAAAATTGGAGCTCGATTTGCAAAGTTTTATACCCATGAAGATCCTTATGTTCAACTCATAAAGAGGCTTTAATGGATAAAGCACTGCGTGATATTAAGCCATTTATCCCAATAGAGGACTACTCTTGGTTACTACTAATTATAACAGTAGCTGTAGGAGTTGTGATAGGATACTTGCTTTTTAAGCGAGTCTATAAGTCGACGCTCAAAGGGTGCAAGATTGATTGTGAAAAATACTACTTCTATAAGTTTAGTAATATCGACTGGAGTAACCCAAAAAAGGCTGCCTATTTAGCAACCCGCTATGGTTTAGTATTGGCAAAAGATCGAAGACGAAAAGAGCTCTTTAGGCAACTGCGTGAGCATTTAGAGCAGTATAAATATAAACAAGAGATTACGAAAGTTGATGAAACGACAATGAGCTACTATAATCTCTATAAGCAGGTTTGTGATGAGTCATTATAGTTTTGAGTTTCCATACGCATTTTTACTCTTACCACTCTTTTGGTTCTGTTTTAGAGAGTGTAGGGCTCGTACAATGGCTATCTATCTACCCTATATTCATGTTTTGTTTGGTGGGAAGAGGGTAGCATCAAAACTGCTTGATATTCTTAAGTGGGGAGCAATTATAAGCTTTGTGCTAGCATTAGCTTCACCAGTAAAGGTCACAAAATATAATAATATTAAAAAAGAGGCTCGCGATATAATGCTTATAGTTGATTCGAGTAAATCGATGCTTGATAGAGGTTTTGATAACGATAACCCTAAAAAGGATAAGTTTAGTGCTGTTATAGAAGTAGTCCATGATTTTATAGTAAAGCGGAAAAACGATAGAATAGGCTTAATAAACTTTGCAAGTAGTGCATTTATTGCTTCACCGCCAACTTTTGATAAAGAGTATCTATTGAGCATTTTAAAGAAACAAGTGGTTGGATTAGTAGGGAGTAGAACTGCAATTTACGACTCTCTTTTAGAGGCTGAGTATATTTTAACTGGATCATTAGCAAAGAGTAAAATTGCAATTTTACTTACCGATGGTATCGATAATATGAGTCAAACGACTTTTCAAGAGATACTTAAAGTGACTCAAAAGAGTGGAATTAAGCTCTATATAATTGGTATTGGAGGGGAGAGTGATCTTGAGATAGAAAAGTTGCAAAAGTTGGCTAAAGAGGCAAATGGTAAATTCTATTTAGTATCCCAAAAGAGTCAACTAGCAAAGATATATAGTGAGATTGATAAGAGTGAAACCTCTCAGATAGAGAGTCAAGGGTATAAAGAGTATACCTACTATTACTACTTTCCATTAGTAGTCTCTATTGTCCTCTTTCTAATCTATCTTTATCTTAAAAGTGTTAAGGGTATAACAAAATGAGTTTTGAACATTTCTACTTGATGCTCCTACTTTTAGTACCCTTTTTGATCTTTGCCTATTTAATTGTAACCAATAAAGATGGTTTAGAGAGAGTTTTTAGTCAAGAGGTGATAGAGCGTATCAGAGTTGAGGGGAGTGGTATGAGTTCTCGTGCCAGAAATTTTTTGATGCTTGGAGCGATATTTTTTATGATTGTTGCAGTTGGACACCCCTATCTTCAAAAAGGCCAAAGAGATATTGAGCTAGGAGCTCTTGAGATTGTGATGGCTTTAGATATATCTGGATCGATGCGTAGTCAAGATCTCTATCCAAATCGTCTTGAGTTTGCAAAAACCAAGAGTAAAAAGCTTCTTGATTACTTAGTGGAGGATGAGGTGATGCTTTTAACCTTTTCTGATTCAGTATATCTCATCTCTCCAATGACGAGTGATAAAGAGACACTAAAGAGTGTGATTGATGGAGTTACAAAAGAGTATCTCGATGGAGGGAGTAACTTTACTGCACTTGGTGAAACACTACTTGATATATTAAAAAAGAGGGAGCAGAAGATTGCAATAGTTGTAAGTGATGGTGGAGAGGAGAGAGATCTTCAGAGCTTTCGAAAGGCTATTTTAGATGGAGATATTAAGCTCTATGTTATATTAATAGGTACTAAAATTGGTGCACCTATTCTAGATAAAAACGATAAAACAATATTGCAAAATGACCAAGTTGTTATGAGCCATTTGAATATGGAACTTGCTAAGATAGCTAAAGAGAGTGGAGGAGATTTTATAATTGCCGATTATGGAGATAGTTCTATTGAAGAATTGGCTTCAAAAATTGAGAGTAACTTGCACTATGGCCATTTAAAAAAGAGACTCCATGTGCAAGAGAGGGTTGAACTCTTCTACTATCCGCTTCTATTGGCCTTGCTCCTTTTAATATTTGCACTCTTCTCTAAACCTAATGGAGAGATTTTTAAAAGAGTGCTTCGTTTGAAAGGAGTTAGATAGTGTTTTTTACTAAAGTGGTGCTCTTTTTATTATTTGTTACCTCTATTAGTGAGGCTGGACTCTTCGATTTTTTAAAAAATAGCACAATTTACAAGAGCTATGAAGCTAGAGATTATAACACCACAAAAGATCTTTTATTAACAGAGCATGAGGACTCTGCAGTATATTACTATGATCTTGCTAATACCTATTATAAATTGGGGAGATTTAAAGAGGCTATTATCTATTATAAAAGAGCATTTGGAGAGGGGGTAGATGAGCATAATAGACTACACAATTTAGGTAATAGCTATTTTCGAACAAAAGAGTATAAATGGGCTATCATAGCATACACCTATGCACTTAAACTAAAAGAGGATGCAGATACGCAACATAATTTAGAACTTGCAAAAAACGCATTAAAAAAACCCAAGCAGCAAAAAGAGTCCAATAGAGAAAAAAGGAGAGAGAAAAGCAAAAAAGATGCACAAAAAAAGAGTAAAAAAGAGCAGAATAAGGCTCGAAAATTGACTAAAAAAGAGTTAAAAGCTCTTAAAGATCTAAAAAAGAAGATGCAGCAGAAAGAGGAGATAAAAAGGATGCTTCAAAGAAACTTAAAAGAGAAGCGGGTACCAGTGATTATGTATCCAATAAATCAAAAAGAGAGTGATGATAAACAACCATGGTAAGGGAATAATATGACACATTTAATAAAGTTTATATTGATATCTATTATAGCTTTTGAGACACTTTTAGCTGCTACGAAGCCTAAAGTCTATTTGAGTATAGAGCCGCAAGAGATCTATAGTGGGGAAGAGTTGAATGTCTCTATCAACATTGAGAGTCTTAAAAGAGTCAATATCGAATTTCCAGAGATTGATAAAATTGCAAAACTCCCTATTATTGCAATAAAAGATCTTAAAAGAAATATTATAAAAGAGATCAATGGGACCCAAGTAGCAGTAGCAAAAATCTCTCGTGTCTATACAATTATGCCAACAAAATCGATAATAGTTGGACCATTGAGTGTGAAAATAGATGGCAAAGTCTATAAGAGTAAAAAGAAGAAGGTTCATGTTGTAAATAGTAGTGCTAAAGGGAATAATTTTGTATTCCGTATGAGTACCAATAAGAGTGAGGTTGTTGTTGGTGAGCCATTTATTGTAAAGATAGAGCTAGTAGAGCCAACAGCACTAAGTAGTGCTAATATCGAGTATCTTGCACCAAGATTTGAAAACTTTACAGTAACCCCTTTAGGTTCTGGTGAAACAGTGCAAAGGGGGAGTAATTTAATTAGAACTATCCGTTATTTGCTAAAAGCGAAAGAGGCAGGTAAGTTTATGCTTGAACCTGCTACTGCAAAGATAGAGATTCAAGCTACACCTTTGGTTCAGTCACCTTTTGCTTTTTTTGGAGATGAGGCCCAAATAAAGACTATTACTACCAATAGTGTCTCTATTGTTGTAAAGCCACTCCCTCAAAAGGTAGATATTGTTGGTGATTTTAAGATAAAAGCAGAGGTTGATAAGAAGAGACGAAGTGCGAATAAGCCAATTGAGTATAGAGTTACAATCTCTGGAGAGGGGAGCTTGAGTGATCTTAAAGATATCCATCTTACAATTCCAGATGTTACAATCTATCCACATGAGCCTAAGATAGAGAATATTGCAACAAAGGAGGGGGTAGAGAGTCGTTATCAAAGAAAATTTATATTGATTGCCAAAAAAGATTTTACGATTCCTCCAATTACTCTTAAAGAGTTCAATATTAATAAAAGAGTTGTAGAGGAGCTGAAGACCAAAGCAATAAAGATAGATATAAAATCAATAAAGAGTATTAGCTCACTGCTTAGTAAGAAAAAAGAGGAGCCTCTAACAGTGAGTCAAGATAGGAGTGCAATAGCTTCTGAATATGGTGTTCAAAGCCAAGAATCTAAAGAGCGTAGTATTAAGTCTCAAAAAGAGAGTGAAGTTGCAAAGATCGAAGAGATCTTAATTGATAAAAACTACTATAAGCGAAAATATGCAAAAGAGGGATACTCTTTGGCTATGCTACTCTTTGCTGCTTTAATTGGATTACTTTTAGGATTTGTAGCAGCTTGGAATCTTCCAAAAATTTTAGCAAAGAAAGAGGCAAAAGCAAAAGAGGAGCAACTTTACGAAGATTTCGAGGATGCACTCAATATCCTCTATCCACACACAACTAGCGATCCTAAAATAGAGGAGATGGTAAAAACTCTCTATGAAGTTGTCAATGGAAACCATACACTCACGATTGATAAGAAACAACTCGATAAGATGATTAAAAAGATAAAGAGAAAAGAGAAGAGTTAGATAATTTCATGTAGCCTATTGGCATTGAGAATCCACTCTCTTGCACTCTCCCAATCCTCTTTTTTTACATACTCTTGGAACTGTTGGATCTCTTGTATAAAACACTCTGTTGCATCTAAGAGATTTTCTCGGTTTTGAGTGAAGATATCGATCCACATATTTGGGGTACTCTTTGCAATGCGGCTCATATCTTTAAAGCCACCGCCAGCAAGGGCAAGGATCTCTCGTTTTTGCTCCTGTTTAAGCACAGAGTTTGCAAGTGCATAACTCACAGCATGTGGCATATGTGAGATAAATGCTGCGTGTCTATCGTGCTCTTTTGCATCCATTTTGATAATCTTCATACCGATATCACGCAAGAGATCTTTTGCAAAGTAGAGATGCTCTTTATCATTCTCTTCTGTGTTGCACAGAACAACTACCTTTCCTCTATAGAGCTTTCTATCTGCAGCGGTAGGCCCAGATTTCTCTGTACCTGTCATAGGATGGGCAGCAATAAAGTTTGGGCGAATCTCTTTGGGGATTGCATTAACTATCTTCTCTTTGGTGCTTCCAAAGTCTATAATGGTAGTATCTTTTGAGGCATCTTTAAGATCTGGTAGGGTTTTAAGAATTGCATTTACAGGGATTGCTAAAAGAATAAGATCAAGATTAAGAAGGTCGTGGATATCATCAGTTATCTTATCGACAATATTTAGCTCTAATGCTTCGAGGGAGTGTTGCATATTGTGGTCTAAGCCAATAATTTTAAGCCGCTCTTCTCTCTTTTTAAACTCTTTTTTGAGGGCTAGGGCAAAAGAGCCGCCCATAAGTCCTAATCCTATGATACCAACTTTCATTTCACTATCTCCCTTTTGTGTCTAAAATAGTACTCTTTTTAGATTTTGCTAGAAAATTTTCATCTCATATTTTTGGTACTACTCATCAATATCTTGCCAGTTTGGTTCCTCTAAAATATCTGGAAAGCCATCAAGAATCTGTAGTGGTTTAAAGTTTCGCTTGTAGGCAAATGCTTTACAGCCATCAACCCAATATCCAAGGTATATCCAATCTTTTTTAAGTATTTTAGCAAAATCTATCTGTTTAAGTAATGAGTAAATGCCTAATGAGAGGTGGGCATAATCTGGATCGTAGAAGAAATAGATAGAGCTAATTCCATCTTCTACTATATCAATAAGATCGACTCCTACAAGTTTATCCTCTACTAGATAGAGTACCTCTTTGCCAAAATCATAGGGTCCCTCGGCAAAATTTTCATAATACTCACTTGGTGTTATACTTTTGCCTCGCCAATTATCTTTTTTAGCTTTCCAACGATGATATTTATTATAGAGTTGAATGTGTTGCGAGGTCACAGATGGTTTTTGAATGATAATTTGTGTCTCTTTATTACTCTTAATTGCTTTTCTTTGCGATTTTGATGGCTTAAAGTTTTTTACATCAATTCGTAGACTCTTGCACTCATTGCAATCTTTACAGATTGGATAGAAGTAGTAGTTACCAAAGCGTCTCCAACCTCTTTGAACAACGGCACTATTAAAGACTCTATTAGAACGGGTGACATACTTATAGGCCATGCGAACACTTCTACCTGGAAGATATGCACAATCGTAATCGAGTGAGCAAAAATCTGTTGATGGTGGGTATAGCTTATTAACTTCTCTATTCACCTAAAACTCTCCTTATGTTAAGCAAAGATTGTATGGTGCTTTGCTTTGGCGACGAAAACTCTCATAATTTTGAAGTGATGAGAGTTTTATTTCGCGATTGTAGCAAAAAATTGGTATAATCTCATTAAAAAGAGGTCATGAAGTTATATTTATACCAAGCACCCGATGGATACTGTTATAATAG
>JALWMN010000044.1 GCA_027083895.1 Campylobacteraceae bacterium | reverse complement strand
GTTAAAAACTTATTGTTAGTAATTTCAAACTCATACTCTTCAATTTGGGCAGCTCTTTTTGCAATTTCTATAATTCTTGCAGTGCTGTATCTGATAAAGGGCAGGTTTGATTCGATATTTAGAATCTTTTTTTGGAGACTTTTTGGGAGTGTTTTAAACTGCTCTGATCGTTTGAGTGCTTCAACTCTTTTGACTCTTTTACCCATCTCATCTAAAAACTCTTGATGTTTTAGAAATTCAAGTGCATGGTTATAGAGAGTCATAAAGAGTCTCGCTGTAAATTCGTTATAGATATTACTGCCAACTCCATTGGTATCTGCATAGGTTAAGATAAGAATCATATCTAACTCTAGTTTATTCGGGAAGAGAGCAGTAAATTGTGAGATTACTTTTGGATTGTAGATATCCTCTTTTTGTGCAGTTTGACTAAGCATATTGTGGTAGAGGACGAGCTTTGCTCCAAGCTCAATATCTTCACTCTTTAAACCAAGATTTTTTGTATAGACTTTAAAGAGTGAGGCTCCTACTTGATGGTGGTCTGTTGGGCGTCCTTTTCCTGCGTCGTGTAAGAATGTCGCAAGTTTTAAAATTAATTGCTTATCTTCTGGTAAATTATCATAAAGCTCTTTAATGTGAGGACTTTTTATCTCCTCTAATGCCTCAACACACTTAATTAAGTGGGTATCTACAGGGTATTTATGGTAGCCATCAAATTGTGGCCACGCCTCGACCTTTTTAATTGGTTGTATATAAGTTCCAAGTCTATTAGCTTCTGAAAGGGCTGTTAGTATCGAACTTGTATGTTTTGCTTTGAAAATATCGATTATTTGGTTATTTAAATCCTTTAAATCACTATCTCTTTTAGTGTGGAGAAGTTCTAAATTTAATTTAGGATGTGAATAGAATTTGTGGTTGCCATGTTCTAATAAAAATTGTAATGCCTCTTTTGAGTTTTTAAAACTTTTAGGTGGTTTTAAGTAGTCTTTATAGATAGGTACTAGCTTGCTTGCAAGGGCATCCATCCATATACGAGAGTAGAGCCATATAACTCTTAAAGATTTATTTACTCTTTTAGCAAAAACTAAATGGGAGTTGGGAGTCATCTTATATCCTAGCATAGCAGCAACTTCAGGAATATACTCTAATCTTAACTGGTCTGTTTTTTTTTCGACGACTAAATGCAAAGCAGATCTTACTTTAAAGAGAAACTCTAAAGCGATTCGAAACTTTATATAATCTCTCTCATCTACAATTGAGTTTGGAAGCTCTTTAATCTTAGGTACATTATAGAGTAGTTTACCAATCCAATAGACTAAATTTGCATCTCGAAAACCACCAACACCCTCTTTTAGATTAGGTTCCATCATAAGGGGGTATTTTGCTCTATTCTCTCGTCTTTCCTGAATTTTAGCTAAAATAAACTCTTTTTGATTGGTGTTTCGTATATGTTGCAAGGCATTTTCGATATCGAACCAAAGATATTTAGAGCCATCAATAAATCTTGACTCAAGCAGAGCTGTTTTAATGGTAATGTCACTTTTTGCAACCTCTTCAAGTTCGCCAATTTCGTGAACCCTGTGTCCTAACTTTAAGCCTGTATCTATGAGCAGATAGAACATTTTCTCTATAAGTGCTTTTGTGTTGTAAGCAGGTAGCTCTTTGTAGACAAACATAATATCGATATCCGATTTTGGGCTAAGTTGCTCTCTACCATAACTTCCTAGGGCTACAATGGTGATAGGAATAGCATTTTTTGTTGGGAAAAACTCTCCAAACATAGCTCTTGTGGCAACTTTATAGATAAGTTTAATGGTATTATCTATCTTTCTTGTATGCTTGACTAAAAAATCTTTACCACTACTTTCTTTAAAGATATCAGGGAGTGTTGCATAGTACTCTTTTAGATCCTCTTTAATAAGTTTTGCAATCTCAAAGTCTGGTGCATTCTTCTCTAGTAACTCTTCTATTTTTAATTTTAACTCTTTCAATCTAAACCCTACTCTAACTTAGTTTTTATTGTTATAATAGCACAAAATCTTTAGGTTGGGAAGTTATGCAAGATATTATAAAAAAAATAGTAAATCGTGAAAGAGTTAGCAAAGAGGAGACTTTAAAGCTTTATGATCTAGAGCTAATAGAGCTAGGCGAACTTGCAAGTAGTATTCGAGAAGAGAAGTATGGGAAAAAGAGTTATTTTAATATCAATAGGCATATCAATCCAACCAATATATGTAAAGATACATGTAAGTTTTGTGCCTATTCTGCAACCAGGAAGAACCCAAACCCCTATACTATGAGTGTAGAAGAGATCGTCGCAATCGCTAAGGGTGCTTGGGAGAGGGGTGCCAAAGAGGTGCATATAGTCTCGGCTCATAATCCAGAAGTAGGTTTAGATTGGTATCTGCGAAGCTTTAGCGAAGTTAAAAAAGCTCTTCCAGAGATCCATGTAAAAGCATTAACTGCGGCAGAGATACACTTTTTAGCAACAGAGTATAACAAAAGTTACGAAGAGATTATCGACTTAATGATAGAGCATGGAGTTGATTCTATGCCTGGCGGAGGAGCTGAGATTTTTGCCGAAGATGTAAGAGATAAAATTTGTAAAGGCAAAGTAAGTTCTAAGCAGTGGCTTGAGATTCATAAACTTTGGCATAGTAAGGGTAGAAAATCGAACGCTACAATGCTCTTTGGACATATAGAGAGTAGGGTAGATAGAGTTGATCATATGGAGAGACTAAGAAACTTACAAGATGAGACTAATGGATTTAATACATTTATTCCTTTAGTTTACCAGCGAGAGAACAACTATCTAAAAGTAGATAATTTCCTAACTGCACAAGAGATACTCAAAACTTACGCAATCGCTCGGATTTTCTTAGATAATATTCCACATATCAAAGCCTACTGGGCCACATCTACAATTAATTTAGCCCTACTAGCCCAAGAGTTTGGCTGTGATGATTTAGATGGAACCATCCAAAAAGAGTCGATTCAAAGTGCTGCTGGAGCTGCTAGTGCAAATGGGATTGCACTAGAAGAGTTTGTAGGACTCATTAAAGATAGTGGCTTTATACCGGTAGAGCGGGACAGTTTATATAATGAGTTGAAGGTTTATTAGCAAATGAATGGAATGCAAAATAGTAACGATTTGTATAAAAATCTTTTTTCAAATAATAGAAAACTTATTGCGAAATCTATACAGCAGCTACATAAATTATCTATTGATAATAATGATTATAAGATTGAAATTAAAAACTTTATAGATCCGCACCATTCAAAAGATTTTATCATGTTTGTTATGGATATTTTTGAGATAAAAAATGTAGGAATAGTTGTTGCAGGTATTGTTTCAAGTGGAACAGTAAAAAAGGGACAAAAAGTAACTATATTGAAAGCAGATGGATCAAATATTGTTACAAAAGTTTTAAATATCGAGCACATAAGCAACAATGGAGTAGTTAAAGCAGGTGATCAAATTGGATTATTGCTTCAAAATATTACCAATAATGATATTCAACAAGGAGATAGAATCTATAGGAAGAATAGATTTTTTAATATTTTCTAGAAAAATTAACTTGTAGGTTGGTAAAAAGATATAAATAGTAGGTTCAAAGCTCTAAATTTTCAATCCCGCCAAAGGCGGAATTGAGTTTATGCGATTTCTGGAAGTCTAATTGATTGCCCTGGGTAGATTTTGTCTGCATCTTTGATAACTTCTAGGTTTGCAGCTACGATGTCGTGGTATTTATTACCATCACCGTAGTGTTTTTGTGCAATTGCCCAAAGTGTGTCACCCTCTTGGATTGTGTAGAATGTTGGCTCTGGAATATCGCGTTCGTTGCTTGCTTCAATCATCTCTGGAGTTAAGAGTTGGTCTGCATTGACACTCTCTACACCTTCTACATTTCCAGCAATAAGAATTACCTTTTCTCTTGTATCGTTATCTTGTGCAACACCAGCTAGAGTTACAACACCATCTTCTACACTTACAGTTAAGCCTTGAACTGGTTCACCCTCGAAGCTGCTTTCGATCTCATTTTTGATCGCTTCATCATCATTACCACTGCCTAAAAGCTTTTTACCAGCATCTTTAAAGAAACTAAATAGTCCCATTTATACTCTCCTAAATTTGAATTATGGTGTATTATAGCATAAAATTTTAGATTTTTAATTTTGGTTTGGAAGATTCGTAATTTGTAATTAGTGATTAGTGATTAAGTGGCTGTTGGGGATAGTGGGTGCTAGATATTTTAGTTTTCTCTCCACTATCACTATTAATTGTTATTTTTTAAGATCCTAGGGAGTGTAATCCCCTCTTGCTTTTGGTATTTTCCTTTTCTATCTGCATATGTTGTTTCGCATGGTTCGTCACCTTCGAAAAAGAGGACTTGTGCAATCCCTTCATTTGCATAAATCTTTGCTGGAAGTGGAGTAGTGTTACTTATCTCTATAGTTATGTGTCCTTCAAATCCTGGCTCAAATGGTGTAACATTTACTATAATGCCACATCTAGCATATGTACTTTTACCAAGGCAGATTGCAAGTACATTTGGTGGCATCTTAAAGTACTCAACGGTTCTAGCTAATGCAAAAGAGTTTGGTGGAACGATACAGACATCACCTTTAAAATCGACAACATTATTCTCATCGAAATCTTTTGGATCGACTACTTGGGCATTGATATTGGTAAAGATCTTAAACTCATCACTCACGCGAATATCGTAACCGTAGCTGCTTAGACCATAGCTTACAACGCCCTCACCGACTAAATCTTCGCAGTAGGGTGTTATCATCCCTTTTTGTGACATCTCCCGTATCCATTTATCCGATTTTAAACCCATGCATCCTCTTTTTGCGTTGAAGTTCTTATAAGAATTATGGTATTATACCTAAAAATTTTTTACTTTTATAGGTAGGGATACTTATAGAGTTAAAAGGGAATTATAGATGAATTTAGAAGAGATTAAAGAGTTAATAAGAGTTTTTGGCCGCAGCAAGTTAGGTAAATTGAAGTTAAAAGATGGTGAGTTTGAGATCTCTATGGTAAAAGAGAGCGAAGGTGTTATGGCAACTTCTGCTCCAGTAGCTCAGGCTGCTCCTGCAGCGGTTGAGAGTGCTCCGCAGGCAGCAGTTACACAAGTAGCTAGCGAGGCTTCTGTAGAGGCAGCAAGTGGTGAGTTTATTACATCTCCAATGGTAGGAACCTTCTATGAAGCTCCATCTCCTGACTCTCCACCATTTGTAAAAGTAGGTGATACAGTAAGTAAAGGGCAGACGCTCTGTATTTTAGAGGCGATGAAGATTATGAATGAGCTTGAGGCTGAGTATGATTGTAAAATTGTAGAGGTTTTAGTGAAAGATGGACAGCCTGTTGAGTATGATACACCACTCTTTAGAGTAGAGAAGTTGTAAAATGGCACGAGAGATCAAGAGAATTCTTATTGCTAATAGAGGCGAGATTGCACTTCGGGCTCTAAGAACAATTAAAGAGATGGGAAAAGAGGCAGTAGTTGTCTATTCTACTGGTGATAAAGATGCAGCCTATTTAGAGTTTGCAGATGCAGCTGTCTGTATTGGCCCAGCTAAGAGTAGTGAGAGTTATTTGAATATTCCAGCAGTTATTGCTGCAGCAGAGTTAAGTGAGTGTGATGCAATCTTTCCAGGGTATGGATTTTTGAGTGAAAATCAAAACTTTGTAGAGATCTGTGAGCATCACAATATTAAGTTTATTGGGCCTTCTGTAGAGGTTATGCAGAAGATGGCTGATAAATCAAAAGCAAAACAGCTTATGGCAGAGGCTGGTGTGCCAACAATCCCTGGAAGTGATGGGGCGATAGAGTCACCTGAAGAGGCAAAAGCGTTAGCAAAAGAGATTGGTTATCCAGTAATTTTAAAAGCTGCTGCTGGTGGTGGCGGACGTGGAATGCGTATTGTTGAGGATGAGAGCTATATTGAAAATGCTTTCTTTGCATGTGAGTCTGAGGCGGTAAATGCCTTTGGTGATGGAACACTCTATATGGAGAAGTTTATTGAGTCCCCTCGCCATGTAGAGGTGCAAGTTTTAGGAGATAGTTTTGGAAATGCAATACATGTTGGAGAGAGAGATTGCTCGATGCAACGGCGCCACCAGAAGCTTATCGAAGAGTCTCCAGCAGTTGTTCTTGATGATGCAAGACGAAAAGAGCTTCATGAAGCGGCAGTAAGAGCTACGAAGTTTTTAAGATATGAGGGTGCAGGAACTTTTGAATTTTTAGTTGATAAGCATAATAACTTCTACTTTATGGAGATGAATACAAGATTGCAAGTTGAGCATTGTGTAAGTGAGATGGTAAGTGGTCTTGATATTATTAAGTTAATGATTGAAATAGCTGAAGGGAAAGCTTTACCTCCACAAGATGAGATCAACTTAAGAGGGCATGCGATTGAGTGTAGGATTACTGCGGAGGATCCAGTAAGCTTTTTGCCAAGCCCGGGGAAAATTCAGAAATGGATCGCACCAGGTGGGAAGGATGTTCGAATCGATACGCATGCTTACTGCAACTATATTATCCCACCATATTATGATTCAATGATAGGCAAGCTCATTGTTTGGGGTGAGGATAGAGATGCCGCAATTGCTAAAATGAGAAGAGCTCTCGATGAGTTTGAAGTTGCAGGGGTAAAGACTACGATAGATTTCCATCGAAAAATGATGCGAAACGAAGACTTTATTAATAACAACTTTGACACAAAATATTTAGAAGATTATAAAGGCTAAAATAAGCTAAGAGCTTAGGGCTTAGAGCAACAGAGCTAGTGGTGCGATTTTGTCGCGTTTTATTTGCGGTTTTGCCGCATAAATAAAGCAAAGCTACTTTGTTAGCTCTAAGCTCTCGGCACTTTGCTCTTAGCTTTTCACAAAGGAAAAGAATGGTTGTTACACGATTTGCACCAAGTCCTACGGGATATTTACATATTGGGGGTTTAAGAACAGCTCTTTTTAGTTGGCTTTGGGCAAGAAAGAATAAGGGAAAGTTTCTGCTTCGAATAGAGGATACAGATTTAAGTAGAAACTCTGATGAAGCCCTTAAAGCTATCTTGGAGGCATTTGATTGGGTAGGCTTAAACTATGATGGCGATGTAGTCTATCAATCTAAAAGATTTGATCTCTATAAGCAATATATTCAAAAGCTTTTAGAAGAGGGTAAAGCCTATAAGTGCTATATGACAAAAGAGGAGCTTGATGCCCTTAGAGCAGAGCAAGAGGCAAAGGGTGAACGCCCACGCTATGATGGAAGATACAGAGATTTTACAGGTGAACCACCAGCAGGGGTTGATCCAGTTATTC
>JALWMN010000043.1 GCA_027083895.1 Campylobacteraceae bacterium | reverse complement strand
GTTTTCTTGAGTATCGTTACTAGTTGTGTTGCTATCGATAACTGTTTCAAACTCTTCTAAAATTTTTGATTTTAGTTTAGGAAGTTGATAGCGATTCATCGACTTTTGAAGGTGTTGGAGTACCTTTCTTGGCTCTTTAAAGGTGATATTTTGTTCCAATTGTGCTTCTATAAGCTCTTCGATCTCCTCTAATTCCATCTTTTGAATGTCGATAAATGTAGTTAGTTTTTGATGTATCTCTCTTGGGATTTTTATTCCATTTTCAGGGTTTTGGTCCTCATCGAGTGACTGAAGGAGTGTAAGTACTTTGATGAGGTTTTTGTCATCACCATTTGTACGTGCTACATTTACAATATCTTGTGGTAGAATTATAGAGTCTTTAGGCAACTTATAGAGTAGTCCTAATTTTATTTGGCCTAGCATAAATGCTACAGGCATATGGTTACAGTAGATTGTGCCATTTTTATCTGTATACTTAAAAAGACCTGCACAATGATACTCTAATCCTTCAACCTCTGAATCGACTACTTTTGCATTCTGTTCTTGTATATTACAAGCTGTCAAAAAAAGTAATAGTGGTAGCAGTAGAAACCGCTTTCTCATAACCATTCCTTTAGGTATATAATTTAATATATTACCATTTAATGGATTAATATGCAATAAAATTTTGGACTATTATCTATTTTTTATGTGATAATTTTTAGTGAAACTCAAAATTTGCATTAGAGATTAACAATCTTTAGAAAATCATTTAGCTATGGGCGTTTATAAAAATCTATCAATTAGCCTATTGGTTAACCTCAAGATTTTTGCAAACACTTATAACCAAAGCATTTGCCAAATCTTTGCTAATTCTAATATAAAATTTTGGTTAAAAGGATTCCTAGGAGAGGCTATGCTCTCGTTAGTAGCCAATCTCAATTACTTCATAGGCACTTTTAGGTTTTTTTGGTTGTGGAGTACTCTTATGCGTTTTTGTTACTGTTTTTTTCTTTGCTGTACTCTTAGTAGCAGTTTTTTTATGTGTCGTATTTTTCTTTTGAGATACTTTATCTTTTTTCTTTTTTTTTTTTGTTTTATGCTTTGTTGTACTCTTTTTTGGAGTGGCTGGAGTCGCTCTTTTGAGCGATTTAAGTTGTAGTCTATCGTAACCATAAACATCTGGTCTAAAGTGTAAGTTTCCATAGTCATCTACAAATGAGGTAAAGTAGGTTATATCTATTGGTATTTTTCGTCTTAAGCCAAGGCTAGTATTTTTATTGGTTGCTAACTTCTTCATCATCTTATCTACATTGATATTGCTATTATAGAGTGCGAGTGCCTCAAGAAGCTCTCTTGGTTTTTGGATACGCATACAGCCATGGCTAAAGGCACGTGTCTCTCTAAAAAAGAGTTTTTTGCTTGGTGTATCGTGTATATAGACAGAGTATTTGTTTGGGAAGAGGAATTTTATTTTACCCAGTGCATTTTTATTGCTTGGTTCTTGCATAAAGTGGTATGGGATATGTTTTTTGTTGTTAAGATATTTTCTCCAGTTAACAGTAGCAGGGTCGACTCTTTGTGCATTTGGACCCCACCCTTTATAGAGGTATTTGTGTTGTCTATCGTAGTAGTGTGGATTTTTAATTAAGTGCTTAAGCATCTCTTTTTTTACAATACTCTCTGGTATTCTCCAATATGGATTGACAACGATACTTGTCATAACATCACTAAAGACTGGTGTTGGATGGTCAGGTTTTCCAGTAACAACCCGCATTGTTGTAACAAGCTGCTTACCATCATAGAGGTAGAGTCGAAATGCAGGAATATTAAGATGAATACGAACTCTACTCTCTTTTCGGTTACTCCACTTGATTCTATCGAGGTTAAGACGCATTTTTTGAATATAGTAACTTACAGGTCTTTTAAGTTCACGACGAATCTTTTTACCAATTACAGAGGATGCTTTGATTCCATGACGAAGCTTAAAGCGTTTGATTGCTTTAGCCATGCAGCTATCATATACAGTAGAGTCCATAGGTGTACTACATCCATTGAGATCACCAACTAACTTTAAACGTTTTCTAATAGCTGGAATAGCTGGGTGCGAGTCGCCAACTCTAATAGTAGTTTTGGGATAGACTCTTTTCCAACCACCACTATTGGCTATTGCAATATACTTCTCTAGATACTTTTTGAGCTCTTTATACCTAAATTTTCGCGGTTCAACTTTTTCGAAAGCATTTTGAAATGAGCCATTGAGTTGTGCGATCTGTAGAATCTTTTTTGCACTAAAAGGTGGTGCATAGTGCTCCCAAGCAACACTATAGTCATATTTTTTTCGAAGTTTTGCAATTTCGGCATCAAAACTATTCCAGTCTATACTCCCTTTTATGAGATTTTCCATATAGGCAAAGTAGAGTCTACTTATTAAAAGATCGAGTTGTGCACTATAAGCCCCCTTTTTAAGAGCCTTTTTTACTCTTTTGTAGAGCTTGTAGTATGGAAGATCGGGTGTGAGTGTTTTATCATTTTTTATCTGATCGATGAGCTCTTTACCTAAATTGTTGAGTCCATTATTAGTTAGCCAGAGTGGCTCATAAAGATTATCTCTATAAATAGTTGCATAGGGAGCTTTTTTAGCTGAACTCTCAATGGATTTCTTAATATCATCTGCTATTGCTGCTTGCAGTGGCACAAGTGATAGTGTTGTTGCTAAAAGTGTTATCTGTAGTACTCTCTTCATATCTCTATCCAAAATTTTTTTTATATTCTATCTTAAATTTTTGTAAATTAAAATTTAAAAAACAGTATGAAATGTAGAAAGTTGCGATTTAGCCCAAGAGAGGCTTAGTTGATGCGTCTTCCCCACATGAAGCGTTGTCTATAGAAAGGTTTATTTAAGCTTGTAATTACCACTCTGTGCTTTCCGCTACTTGCATGGATAAATTTACCATTTCCAATATATATTCCAACATGATTTACATAGCCTCTTCTTCGTCTTGAGGTATCAAAGAAGACAAGATCACCTGCCCTTAGATTTCTTCTTGAGACATAGCGACCATAATAGGCTTGTCTTCTAGAGACTCGAGGGATCGAGCGACCTTTAGCATGACGCATAACATATTGGGTAAATCCAGAGCAGTCAAATGCTCCAGGTCTTGAAGCACCCCAAACGTAACGAGATCCTAAGAAGCGTTTTGCATATGCTACTACATCTCGAGCACTTCCTCTACTGCGTCTTTTGTAGCGAGCCAAGACACCACTTAATCTTGAGCGTCTTTTGTACTTTTTAGATTTTGCTAATTTAATAGCAGCTTTTTTTGAGACATTCAAGACTGCACCAACTCTTAGAGAGTGTGTTCTAATTTTTGGATTCAAGAGGCGTAGTTGTTGGATAGTAAGATTATATTTTCTTGCTATCATCCAGATAGTTTCACCTCTTTTAACTATATGCTTAGTAGGAATCTTACGTTTTTTAAGTTCAATTGGTTTTCCAATTACAGTTAATTCCATACCAGCTTTTAGTTTAGGATGTGGTTTGAGGTTGTTTAGTTTTTTGAGTGTTTCGATTTTCATATTATACTTTTTTGCAATCGAGTAGAGTGTGTCACCAGCTTTGACCCTGTAGACACTCTTTTTATTGTTAGCAACCTCTTTTTTTGCACTCTCTATAAAATTGGTGCTTGGAATTTTAAGTGTATCACCAGGGTGGATAATTGTGTTTGAGTTTATATTGTTGATTTGAGTAAGGTTTGTTAATGAGACTTTGTATTTAAGAGCGATAGAGAAGAGGGTATCACCTTTTTTTACAGTGTACTGCCTCAATTTTTGACTCTTTTTATTTTGACTTGAGAGCTGTTTTTTGTTGCTCTTTGTTGAAGCAACCTTCTTTTTCTTATCTTTCTTACTCGTTTTCTTTACAATCTTTTCTGTTTTGAGTCTATTTTTTACACTTTTTTGGGTGACCTTCTTCTCTTTTTTTATGCTCTCTTTTTTGGCTGTATCGTTGGGCGATAGAGGTTTTTTTTGTGTTTGAGCACTCTTTTTTGATCTATTTAAAAGTATATCGAGTGCCTCTTTTGTGAGAGTAAGTTCTCTATCTTTGCCATTTTCGTGAATAATTACAATTATTTTATCTTTTTTTTGAATAATCTTTTTGATATTAGTTGATTTTTGTGGAGTTGCAAAAATAGGTTGCATGCTTAGTAGTGTACCAGTAAATAAAATAGTATAGATTCTTTTGAACATGTATACCTCTTTAACTAGAAAATATTTTTTTGTATAAAAATTATAGCAGTTATTGACTAACAAAAGATTAACGATAAAATGAGATAATTGATTTATATATTTTTAAATTTACCATTTTACGCATATGTTTTATGTGATATGAGGAGGGTAAGAGTAGGTTTTAAGGAGCTTGAATCATTAATTATATTTGTGGTAGATTATGGTAGAATATACTTTTTAGTTACGGTATGGATTTTCCAATCTTAACTCTACTATACTATAGCAGGAAAGAAACCCAATGAGACACTTTTTAACATTAGCTGATTTTAGTAAAGATGAACTATTAGAGATGATAGATTTAGCTATCAAGATAAAAAAAGAGACGAAAGAGCGAAATTTTGTACCCTATTTAGAGAAGCAAACTCTCGGGATGATTTTTGAGAAGAGTTCTACAAGAACAAGAGTGAGTTTTGAAGTTGGGATCTATCAGTTAGGGGGTGTTGGACTCTTTTTATCGAGCAGTGATCTGCAGTTAGGAAGGGGAGAGCCGTTAAAAGATACAGCGAGAGTTATTAGTTCAATGGTTGATATGGTGATGATTAGAACCTATAAACAAAGCGACCTAGAGGAGTTTGCAAGATACTCTAAGGTACCTGTAATTAATGGTTTAACCGATAGTTACCATCCTCTACAGCTAATGACAGACTATTTAACCATGATTGAATTTGGTAAAACTAATCCAAGAGTAGCTTATATTGGTGATGGGAATAATATGGCTCACTCTTGGGTTTACTTGGCTGCAATAATGGGCTTTGAGCTTAGAGTTGCAACGCCAAAAGGGTATGAGTGTGACGAAGCGGTTGTTCAAAAAGCTTTAGAGTTAGCTAGTAAGAGTGGAGCGAAGCTCATTTTTGGCAACGATCCAAAAGAGGCAGTAAGAGGTTGCGATGTTGTAACAACAGATACTTGGGTTTCAATGGGTCAAGAGGATGAGAAGGAGAAGCGAATTAAAGATTTTAAAGGTTTTATGGTAGATAGTAACTTGATGAGTTTAGCAAAAAGTGATGCAATTTTTCTACACTGCTTGCCAGCATATAGAGGGTATGAGGTGAGTGAAGAGGTGCTTGAAAAGTATGCCGATGTAGTTTTTATAGAAGCTGAGAATCGACTCCATACTCAAAAGGGTATTATGGTTTGGCTCGATAGCAAAAGAGGTGAATAATGAGTATAGATTTAGAGCAGTTTAGCAAATATTCTAAACCTGGTCCAAGATATACAAGCTACCCAACTGCACTAGAGTTTAGTAGTGATTTTAAGTATGAGAGCTACTTAAAATACTTGCAAGAGGGTAAAGAGAAACTAAGTCTCTATGTGCATCTGCCATTTTGTAGAAGTGCTTGTTATTTTTGCGGCTGCAATGTAGTATTTACCTCTAAAGAGAGTAAATTAAGTCGTTATGTTGAGTATTTAAAAAAAGAGATTGATATCTTAGCAAACCATTTAGATACAAGCCGTGAAGTTATACAGTTTCACTTTGGGGGTGGCACACCAACTTATTATAGTGCATATGAACTCGATGCAATAATGAGTTATATTAAAAAAATTTTTCCTAAATTCTCTAATGAGGCAGAAGTTAGTGTAGAGATAGACCCAAGATTCTTTAATGAAGAGCAGATGAAGGTGTTTAAAAGCCACGGCTTTAACCGTATTAGCTTTGGAGTGCAAGATTTTGATGCCAAAGTGCAAGAGGCGGTGCATAGAGTACAGCCTTATGAGCTTACAAAGGCTGCTGTAGATTTAGCTAGAAGTTATGGGATAGAGAGTATAAATACAGATCTTATTTATGGTTTGCCGTATCAGAGTTTAGAGAGTTTTCAAGAGACACTCAAGAAGATTGTGACGCTCGATCCAGATAGATTAGCTGTGTTTAACTATGCCCATGTGCCGTGGCTTAAAAAAACAATGCGTAAGTTTGATGAGACAACAATTCCAAGCCCTGCAACAAAGTTAGCGATTTTCCAATATACAATAGAGTTTTTAACAGAGAATGGCTATAAAATGATAGGGATGGATCACTTTGCAAAGCCTAAAGATGAGCTATTTGGTGCAATTGCAAAAGGGGAGTTACATAGAAACTTTCAAGGCTATACCACAAAAGGTGGAGCTAATCTAATTGGTATTGGGCTAACAAGCATTGGTGAGGGTGCTAGATATTATGCTCAAAATACCAAAGATATGAAAGTGTATGAGGCTGCAATCGATAGTGGTAAGCTGCCATATGAGCGAGGCGTTGAGTTAAGCGAAGATGACTATATTAGAAAACAAGTTATTATGGAATTGATGGCAAACTTTTCTATAGATATTAAAAGAGTAGAGAGTGAGCTAGGTATAAATTTTAGAGACTATTTTGCAGATTCTATAAAAGATTTGAATCAATTTATTAAAGAGGGACTTGTAACTTTAAGTGAAGATAGGTTAGAAGTGAGCGAAACAGGAACCTTACTTATTAGAAATATAGCAATGCCGTTTGATGCATATATGAAGAAGTATATTGGAAATAAAAAGAGTTTCTCAAAAACTGTGTAACAGTTTTTGAAGCTAAGAGCGTAGGGCTAAGAGCTTAGAGCTAGTGGTGCGACTTTGTCGCATTTAATATTTGTGGCTATGCCACAAAAAATAGCGAAGCTACCTTGTTAGCTCTTTGCTCTAGGCTCTAAGCTCTTAGCTTCAACCAACCAAAGGTTATGAATGGGTGATATATTTAATTTTACAGATACAAGTGATGCATGTATTAAGTGTGGTAGGTGTATTCCAGTTTGTACCATCCATCAGGTAAATGCGGATGAGGTTACGAGTCCGAGGGGGTTTATTGATCTCTTAGGCGCTTATGAGCGTGGAGAGTTAGAGCTTGATAAGCAAGCAAAAGATATTTTTGAGAGTTGCTTTTTATGTACTGCTTGTACTGATGTGTGCCCTAACTCTTTGCCAACAGATATGGTAATAGAGGAGATTCGTGCCGATATTGCAGACAAATTTGGTATAGCTTGGTTTAAAAGAGTATTCTTTACGCTGCTTCGCCATAGATGGCTCATGGATATTATGATGAAGCTTGGTTGGGTATTTAAAACTTGTGGTTTTAAGCAAGAAC
>JALWMN010000042.1 GCA_027083895.1 Campylobacteraceae bacterium | reverse complement strand
GTCTCTAGTGGTTTTTCCATTCTAGATTGAAGCATAGATTGGGCGTGTAGTGGAATATCTGCTCTTGTGAAAGCTTCACTAGCTGGACTTAAATCATCTGTATTTGTCTCACCTGGAACTTTATATACAGTTACTGTAATCTCTCTAGGGAGTTCTGGTTTATTTGTGAACCATTCAGCATTTGCCCAAGATTCAATTACATCTTTAGCAAATTTATTCCCTTCATCCATTAGCTTTTTAACATCGTTAAATGCATCATACACTAAAATAGTATTTTTAAGCTCATTAGCTGCTGCTTGTGCTAGCTCTTCATCATCTAACTTTAGGGCATCTACAAGTGGTCCAACATTGTATCCACCTAGCATTTTTCCTAAAATCTTAATAGCATCAAGCTTACTTATAATTTCACTAGAAGTTTTGCCTTGTACAATATCGTTTAAGAATGCGGCTTTTACATATGCTGCATCATCTACACCTGCTGGTACTCTATTTTTTAATAGATCCAGTAGATACTCTGGTTCTTTTACTGGAGACTCTTTTAAAAGCTCTACAAGTTCAGCTGTTTGTTCAGCACTTAATGGAAGTGGCGGAACATTCAGTTTTGCTCTCTCTTCGGTATGCTTTTTGTAATCCTCTATTAGTGACATTGCAACTCCTAAATTTTTGATTTGATAAACAATATTAACAAAAGTTCTATTGGAAAAAAACACCAATCTTAGTTAATAAAAGAGGAATTTCTATTATGTATCGTATTGTTACAGTGTAAAAGAGAAAGTGTTACTATTTAGGACGGAATAGTCATTAGTGACTAGTGATTAGTGAGTGGTGTAGTGCATAAAAGCTTTTAGTGTTTAACATTAAGTTGTTATTAGAGCAGTATCTCTCTATTACCCTTGCTGTTGGGTGGGCTTAAAACTCCCATTTTCTCTAACTGTTCAATAATATTAGCGGCTCTATTATAGCCTATTTGGAGTTTTCTTTGTAGATAACTTATTGAGCTTTTTCTATCCGTAAGTACAACCTCTTTTGCTTGTTCATAGAGAGGATCAAGTTCTATAGCCCCATTTGTGATCTCATCTTCACCATCGCTTCCACTTTTAAAATAGCTATCATCATACTCTGGGGCTTGTTGTGCTTTTAAAAACTCTACTACTCTTTCTATCTCCTCTTCGCTATTCCAAGGGGCATGGATTCTAACAAGTCCAGTCATTCCAGGTGGAGTAAATAGGGCGTCTCCACGACCTAGCAGAGATTCTGCCCCCATAGTATCTAGGATCACTTTAGAATCTATTTTTTGTCCAACCTTATAACTTAATCTTGCTGGTAAGTTCGCTTTAATAAGCCCTGTTACAACATCTACACTTGGTCTTTGTGTGGCAACGATTATATGAATACCAGCAGCTCTAGCCATCTGGGCAAGTCTTGCTATAGAGTACTCTACCTCTTTACCTGCTGTCATCATTAAGTCTGCTAACTCATCGATAACTACAACTATATATGGCATATGTTCGAGTCCTTCTTTTTTCGCTTTACTATTGTAGTTATCTATATTTTTTACTTTATGTTGTGCCATTAATTGATAGCGTCTCTCCATCTCTTTAACAAGGTTTGCAAGAGCAATAACAGCCTTTTTAGGTTCTATAATTACAGGAGTTAGAAGGTGTGGAATATCATTATATATTGAGAACTCAAGCATTTTTGGATCTATAAGGATAAGTTTTAAGTTATCTGGTCCATTACGATAAAGCAGTGAGAGTAACATAGCATTTATTCCAACAGATTTCCCACTACCTGTTGTTCCAGCAATGAGTAGATGTGGCAGTTTTTTAATATCGGTAATAAATGGTTTGCCAACTATATCCTTTCCAAGAGCTACAGCGAGTGGAGATTTTGTCTCTTTAAAGAGTTTGCTCTCTAATATTTCTCTTAAATATATTGTTTCAAATTTATCGTTTGGTATCTCTATACCTACAACATTCCTACCAGGTATTGGGGCTTGAATACGAATAGTCTCGGCACTAAGAGCCATTGCTAAATCGTCTTGCAAATTTAAAATTTTTGAAACTTTTATATTCTCTGGTGGTTTAAATTCAAAAGTTGTCACAAGTGGCCCAGTATAAGTTTTTACAACATCCCCTTTTATCTTAAACTGCTCTAATTTAGCTTTAAGGGTAGCAATTTTTCTATCTAATTCATTATCATCAATTTTATAAGAGCCCTTTTTTGGTTTTTGTAGAAAGTCTAGTTTAGGCAATTTAAAGTTTTTAGGCTTCTCAATTTCACCTTTATCGAGCTGCTCAAGAAGTTTTTTATTCTCCTCTAGCTCATTTAAGATTACAACTTTTGGCTCTTTACTTTCGTTTGTTAGTTGTGTATTAGAGTCTTTTTGAGGCTCTTTTTGTAGCTCTTTTGAAGGCTTATGGGCTTTTGTTTTTGTAGTTTTCGTAGTTGTTCTCTCTTTTGTATCTTTTTTACTACTCATTGGTTTTTCTTTTTGAGTTGGTTTTTGAGTAGTATTTTGTTTTGTCAATGGAAAATCTCTCAAGAGTCCACCATCATTCGCTGCAAATAGTCTATTTATGCTAATAGTTAGCTTCTCTTGAATATTATTAAGATAGTTATTAAAGGTATTAAGATTTGGAAGTTCAAAGAGTTCTGGTATCTCCTTTTGTGTTATGAGTGTAAGCGATAGTATTGTAGTAAGCAGTAATAGAAACCATAATCCAGCTTTTCCTATATATGGAATTAAAGAGCTATAGAGTAGATGGCTAATAGTTCCGCTCTCTTCTACAGTAAGTGCTTGAAAAAGAAGAGTTGAGATTAAAAGAAGGAGCCACCCACTATATGGATCTAGTTTTGATCTCAATTTTGGATTTTTATAAAAACTATAAAGGGGTAGTAGAATAAAGAGAAAGTTAATATATGCAACATAGCCAAAAGTTTTAATATTCCACTTTCCAATTGTGCTTCCAATGACACCAACTAAATTTGAGTCGTGAAAAATTGTACAAAAGAGAATATACATTAATAGTGTAAATGTTGTAAAGAGAGCTAGCATCGATTTCCTAAATTTTTTAATTATATTATATCATATGAGCTTTCTACTTTTATTTAAAAGAAGAGTTTGTGGGAATAAGCTTGTAAAAAAATGGTAAAAAGAGTTTCGAAAAAATAGACATAAATGGTACATTTTTTATTTTTAGAGAATTCTAATGCATTATTTGGGATAAAAATAATTTCAAATTGACATATTTTTTTTTAGTTTATTTAATTATTGTTAAAATTTTTTTATCTTTAGCAAATATGAAGGATTGTCCATGAAAAAATCAATGTTAATTAGTGAGGTAGCTGAAAAGACTGGACTACCACGTGGTGAAGTAGAGGTGATTGTTAACTCTATGTTAGATTCTGTAACAGAGGCATTAAAGGCTAGAGAAGCGGTCTCATTCATTGGCTTTGGCTCTTTCGTACCAGTAAAGAAGAATGCACGTGAAATCTATATTCCAGGTACTACTAAGAAGGTAAAGGTAGAGGAGAAGTATGGGATTCGTTTTAAACCAAGTAAAAAGTTAAAAGCGATTATTGAAGAGAGTTAAGAGTAATCTCTAAAAACTCTCCATTTTTGTAGTTAAACTACTTTTAATTAAATCTGTTCTATTATTTTAACTCTTTATCACTGCACCAAGTAGTTATCTCGATTTTTGAGAGAGTAAAATGTGATAAGATGTGTGCAAAAAGATTCAAAGGACCCTCTCCAAGAGGGAGTTTATAGGTTTATTTGTGCACAGATTTGTATGTATTGCTCTTCTTGCAGGGTGTGGCACTTTGTTTATGTGCTGCTTTAGATTTTCTTGAATTAGCCTATGGCTAGTTCTGAGAAAGTCAGTTTTGCCTATGAGCTAAATTGCCAATAAAAAGTTTGAGTTAGTTACTTGGTGCGGTGATAATGCCTCGGTGGTGGAATTGGTAGACACGCTAGATTCAAAATCTGGTGGGCTTTGCCCGTGTCGGTTCGAGTCCGACCCGAGGTACCACTTAAGAACTCCTTTAAATTCTTACCTTACTTTCGATATACTTCATAAAAAAATAGGAACTAGTTTGAGACTTGTTGTAGCTATTAGTGGAGCAAGTGGTGTTGGATTAGGTCTGAAATTTATTCGATACCTTCCACAAAATATTGATGTGCATCTTATTGTGTCGAAAAATGCTAAAATAGTTGAGCAGTTTGAACAAAATCGAGTAACTCTCCATGATAGTAGCGATATAGCTGCTTCTATCTCAAGTGGATCATTTCGAGTTGATGCTACTGCAATTATTCCATGCTCAATGAATACATTAGCAAAAATTGCATGTGGTATTAGCGATAATTTAGTCACACGCGTAGCAGCCGTAGCCATAAAGGAGCAAAAAAAGCTTCTTTTGGCTCCAAGAGAGATGCCATTTTCTGCAATAGCACTCGAGAATATGCAAAAATTAGCTGCATTAGGTGTTGTAATTGCACCACCTGTGATTGCATACTATAGCGAAGCAAAAACGATTGATGAGATGGAGAGGTTTATTATTGGCAAATGGTATGATGTTTTAGGAATTGAGCATAATCTATTTAAGCGATGGAGTTAAGATGAAACGAGCAATTTATCCTGGGACATTTGATCCTATAACTTTGGGGCATTTAGATATTATTAAGAGAGCATGTAAAATTTTTGATGAGGTAATTGTAGCAGTTGCTCAAAACAAAGCAAAGAATCCTATGTTTAGTTTTGAAAAGAGAGTTGCTCTAGTACAAAAAGCCACCCAAAATTTTCCTAAAACTAAAGTAGTGGGCTTTGAAGGGTTGTTAGCAAATTTAAGTGATGAGTTAGAGGCAAATACTATTATACGGGGCCTTAGAGCAGTGAGTGATTTTGAGTATGAGTTACAGATGGGATATGCAAATGCCTCTTTAAAGAGCGATTTAGATACTGTCTATTTGATGCCAAGTTTGCAGTATGCCTTTATAAGTTCATCGATAGTACGGGCTATTTTGATGCATGGTGGCAAAATTGACCACCTTGTTCCTAAGAGTATATTAAGTGATTTAAAGGCATAGAATGTATGTTATTTTCGAAGGTATCGATGGGTGTGGTAAGACAACACAGATAGAGATGCTAAAAAGCGTTAGAAAAGATATTGTTGTTACAAAAGAGCCTGGTGGAACAGAGTTTGGAGTTAAGGCTAGAGAGTTGCTGCTTCATAGCGAGATAAAGTCTTCTAAGGCTGAACTCTTTCTCTTTTTGGCTGATAGAGCTGAGCACTATAGTGAGGTGATTAAACCAAATATGGATAGGCTGATTGTCTCTGATAGAGGATTCCTCTCAGGTATTGCATACGCTATGAGTGCTGGCTTTGATTTAGATTTTTTAATAGAGCTTAATCGATTTGCACTAGATAACCAATTGCCCCAAAAGATTGTACTCTTTGAGATAACAAAAGAGGCTTTAATTGAGAGAGTGGGGCAAAGAGAACAGGATAATATCGAAGCAAGAGGGTTTGAGTACCTCTTGACCATTCAAGAGAATATGAAAAAAGTAGTAAAAAGAATGGAGTTAGACTACATTCTTATTAATGCACAAGAAGATAGAGAGAGTATCCATAAAAAAATTATAGAGTATATTAGTAAGTAGTTGCTATAATTCCAGATAAAAAAGCTGAGAGATTAGAGCTTAGAGCGTAGAGCTAATTGTGCGGCTGTGCCGCGTTCTAAAATTTGTGACTTTGCCACAAAAAAATAGCGGAGCTACCTTGTTAGCTCTTCGCTCTAAGCCCTTAGCTCTAAGCTTACCAAAGGTAAAAACATGATAAAGCCACTTCGAGGTATGAAAGATTTAGCATTTGAGGATGCGGCAAAGTTTCAGTACTTTATAGAGAAGGCTGCGACTGTTGCAAAAAGGTATGGGTATTCGTATGTCGAGACTCCAATTTTAGAAGATACAGCTCTCTTTAAACGATCGGTTGGTGAGAGTAGCGATATTGTTAATAAAGAGATGTATCAATTTATTGATAAAGGCGAGAATGATGTCTGTATGCGTCCTGAGGGAACAGCAGGGGTTGTTCGCTTCTTTATTAGTAATAAACTCGATAGACAACAAGGTAAATTTAAGTTCTTCTATTATGGTCCAATGTTTCGCTATGAGCGGCCACAAAAGGGGCGATTAAGAGAGTTTCACCAATTTGGCTGCGAGAGCTTTGGCGAAGCGAGTGTTTATGAGGACTACACAATAATCGAGCTTGTTGCAGCAATTTTTGATGCATTGAATATAAAGTATGAGTTAGAGATAAACTCACTTGGTTGTCAAGAGTGTATGCCAAAGTATCGTGAAAGTTTAGTAGAGTTTTTAGAGAAGAAAAAAGAGAAGCTTTGTGAGGATTGCAATCGAAGAATTACAACAAATCCAATTAGGGTTTTAGATTGTAAAAACCCTCACTGTAAAGAGCAGTTAGTGGATGCACCTAAGATTACTAGCTCTCTATGCAGTAGTTGCGAGAGTGATTTTACAAAGCTTAAAAGCTTGCTAGAGCAAAATGGTATTGAGTATAAGGTCAATAGTAATTTGGTACGTGGACTAGACTACTATAATAAAACTGCGTTTGAGTTTGTAAGTAGCGAAATTGGTGCCCAAAGTGCCATTGCTGGTGGTGGTCGTTACGATAGATTGGTTGAGTTCTTAGATGGCAAGCCAACGCCAGCAATTGGTTTTGCAATTGGAATAGAGCGAGTGATGGATTTAATTTCGCTTCCTAAAGAGCAAAAGAGTGGATACTACATAGGTGTTATGGATAGTGTGGCACTAGATTATGCTATTGCCATTGCAAAAGCTCTTAAGATGAGTGAAACTGTAACAGTAGAGTATACGCCTCGCAAGCTCAAAGCCCACCTAAAAGCAGCTGATAAAATGAACGCTCGTTACTGTTTGGTAATAGGTGAAGATGAGTTACAAAATGGTACACTCTGGATAAAAGATTTAGTAGAAAAAGTAGAGGATAGATTATCGCAAGAGCAGTTTTTAAAGAGAAACAAGCTCTAGTTTTGTATAATTAATAAATTTGTGAAAGAGAAGGGTAGTGATATGTTTTCAAAGCGGATAGAGGTTTTAGAACCTTCAATGACAATTGAGATTTCAACAAAAGCAAGAGAGCTTAAAGCTGCAGGAAAAAATGTATTGAGCTTTTCTGCTGGTGAGCCAGATTTTGATACGCCTACAAAGATAAAAGAGGCAGCAATTGATGCAATTAATCACGGTTTTACTCGCTATACTGCGGTTGCAGGTATTCCAGAACTTTTAGATGCAATTGCAGCTAAGTTAGAGCGAGACAATGGTTTGAAGTACAG
>JALWMN010000041.1 GCA_027083895.1 Campylobacteraceae bacterium | reverse complement strand
ATCTTTATGAGCAATACCATAGCCTATTCGCATTCCACCAAGCCCAAAGGCTTTTGAAAAAGTTCCTAAATAGACTACATTCTTAAACTCTAAAATCTCCTTTGGAGTAACTCTAAAGTGATCACTCCCTACATACTCCATATAGGCACCATCAATAACGACTAAGCTCTCTTTTGGTGCTGCATCTATAATGGCAAATATATCCTCTCTCTTTGTTGCATCACCCGTTGGGTTATTTGGCGTACAGATATATATAATATCTGGATTTTCACTCTCTATCTTCTTTTGAAACTCATCCACCTTATGCTCATAGCTAGGGGTTGTAACTATTTTTGCACCAAACTGCTTTGCGTAGATATCATACATCGCAAAACTCACCGCACTTCGAAGAATCTTTGCATTTTGGTGCAACTTCACATGCGAGATAAACTCTAAAACTTGGTCACTTCCTGCTCCAATAATAATATTTTCGCTACCAACTCCAAAGCGATCACTAAGAGCTGCTTTGAGCTCATACATACTATCATCTGGATAGAGCGAAGCTCTGCTTGCACCCTTTTGGATTGCCTCTATTACTCGCGGTGAACACCCATAAGGATTTTCGTTTGATGCCAGCTTAACAACATCTTTAGCCTCAATGCCAAACTCTCTTACTACTAACTCTATAGGCTTCCCAGCCTCATAAGTTTTAATCTCTTCTAAATAACTATTAAACATCTGTTGCCTCTTTTACATAAGATCCTAAAAATTTAATAGACTCTTTATGTTTTGCAAAAATCTCTTCTACTGCTTTATCACTCTTATGCCCATTAAACTCTAAAAAGAATATCGATACACCACCAACTATATGCGATTTAATTTTTGTTAAATCGATATTTTTCTCTTTAAAATCGAGTAGAAAATCTACCAATGCTCCAGCTCTATTTGGCAATTTTGCTAAAATTGTTGTCTTATCGTGTCCACTAGTATCATTTTCAAAATCGCTAATAATAAAGAAACGTGTTCTATTCTTTTCATTATCTTCAATATTTTTAAAAAGGATTGGAAGATCATACATTTTAGCAGCCACCTCTGCACATATTGCAGCAGCCTCACTATCTTTTTTTGCTAACTGTGCAGCTTTTGCAGTTGACTCTACTGGAATCTGCTCGACATTATCTAAACCAAAATCCTCTAAAAAGTTGCTGCACTGCCCAAAAGCGATATCTTTTGAGTAGATTCGCTTAATCTTCTTTAGATCCTCTTGTGTCGAAGCAAAAACATGGTGTACACTTAAAACTACTTCCGCAACAATCTTAAGGTCATAGTCACTCAAGCAGTTAATTGTATCACTCACAATTCCATTGAAGCTATTCTCAATTGGCACAACACCAAATTTTGCCTTCCCACTTGCAACCTCTCTAAAGACACCTTTAATTGTATTGATTGGTAGATAGTTCCCCAAAGAGCCAAACTTCATCTCTGCTGCTTGGTGAGTAAAGCTTGCCTCTGGCCCAAGGTATGCCACCCGCTCAGGCAATTCAAAATTTCTAGCAATTGAAAAGAGATCCATAAAGAGTGCCTCTATTGCTTCATCTGTTAAGACACCATTCATTTCGCGATTCTTCTTTTGGAGTCTCTCTATTATCTGCTTCTCTCTCTCAGGTCGATAGATTGGAGCATTTGATTTACTCTTGATCTCTCCAACCTTTAAAACAAGCTCAAAACGTTTATTGTAAATCTCTAAAAGCTGATCATCTATCTTATCTAACTCTTTACGAATCTCTTCTAGTGTCATAGCTACTCTCCTTGCAAATAGAGCTTCTCTGCCTCTACTAAATCTTCAAACTTCTCTCTTCGTCGAATCACTCTACACTCTCCACCCTCACACGCAACCTCACATGCTCTAGCTCTTGTATTGTAGTTGCTTGCCATTGTAAAGCCATAAGCACCTGCACTCTTTACCACTAAAATATCCCCACTCTCTAGTGGTGGCATCTCAATATCTTTTGCTAAAAAGTCACCACTTTCGCAAATTGGTCCAACAATATCTCTTTTAAAACTCTCACCCTCTCGCTTTACTAAAGGCTCTATCTGATGATATGCACTATAGAGTGAAGGTCTTAATAGATCATTCATTGCTGCATCTACAATTGTAAAGTACTTCTTACCATTTTGTTTTTCGTAGAGTACCTTCGTAAGCAAATAGCCACCATTAGCTGTTAAGTAGCGTCCTGGTTCACACACAATGGTTAAATCTAACCCTTTGATAGCTCTTTTTATTACCATTGCATACTCTTTTGGGTCAATAAGCTCCTCATCGCCATAATAGGCAACACCTAAACCACCACCAACATCAAAGAATTTAATATCAATATCGATCGCCTTTAACGATCGTACTAGATCTGCAATAATCTCTGCTGCTTCTGCTATTGGCTCAAGCTTGGTTAATTGTGAACCAATATGAAAGTGTATTCCTACAGGATCTAAAAAATCTGAATTCTTTGCATAAATATAGAGCCTCTTTGCTCTATCGATATCGACACCAAATTTATTCTCATGCAATCCTGTAGAGATATAAGGGTGCGTTTTAGGATCTACATTTGGATTCACGCGTATAGAGATACGAGCCTCTAGACCTAATCTCTTTGCTACACTCTCTACACGCTTGAGCTCTGCTTCACTCTCTACATTAATCATTAAGATCTTCAATTGTAATGCCTCTTCGATCTCGCTATCACTCTTTCCTACACCTGAAAAGATAATCTTATAAGGATTAACTCCAGCTAAAAGGGCTCGCTTCACCTCACCAATACTCACACAATCTGCACCACTCCCCTCTTTTGCGAAGTTTTGGATAACAGAGAGATTAGAATTTGATTTCACTGCATAAGCAATAAGCGATTTCGTACCTGCAAATGCACTTTTTAATGCTCTATACTGCTCTCTCATATAATCAAAATCATAAACATAAAGTGGTGTACCATATTTATTGGCTAACTTTTTAAAATCGATATTCATACCTTTACCTTATAAAACGTTATTTCCAAATACCATGCCACAACGATTAATTTGCAAACACCCATTGCTAAAGCATTTGCAAAATCTTTGCTAATACTAATATAAAATTTGGGTTAAATGATTTTACCTAAAAAAAATTAGTTTAGCCCAAATTTTTAACATTCAAAACAAAAGTTATAAGCAAATTGAACACCTCTGATTACACTAACCTCTTTGACTCTCGAAACCATAAGAAAAGAGTAGCAAAAAGAAGTAAAAGTATAACCAGTGGTTGCGAATAGGCTGCAGGCAAAACACTATTGATAGTTAATATATTAATTCCATAAAGCACGATCCATACAAGTATAGTTATACCTATTCCAAAG
Organism: Campylobacteraceae bacterium; assembly: GCA_027083895.1. Taxonomy (GTDB): domain Bacteria; phylum Campylobacterota; class Campylobacteria; order Campylobacterales; family Sulfurovaceae; genus JAADEQ01. Next base: position 4,031 of record JALWMN010000041.1, on the reverse strand, counting down.
AGATAATACTTAAGTGAGTTCATATAACGTTTACTAATAGGGGTATAGATAAGAATGAGTAAAACTACAATAGGTGCAAAGAGTGGCATTAGCAACTTCTCATAGAGTGCTGCTATAACTTTTGAGTTATCAACTCTTTGCTCATTAAGCAGCTTAAGAGCCTTCAATCCATCTTGAATACTCATTCTCTTCCCCTCATAGAGCAAACTAATAACCTTTGGAAAGTACCCCTCAAGTATCAAGCTATCTCCAAGCGGCTCTATTTGATAACGTTGCGGTTTTTCGCCTACAAAAACTATATGTTCGTTTATTATTCCCGTTGCACGCCAAGCACCATCTTCAAATGTAGCACGTTCTATTCTTAGTATATTCTCAATTCTTCTACTATTGATCGTATACATTGTAATATTCTTTAATACTTTATTGGGTACATCAAGCTCCTTAACAAAAACAAAACTATCATTATACTTAAAAAAGAGATTCTCTACAGATTTAAAGAGTTTCCTCTTATCAATAATTGCTCGAGCTGTATCACCCGAGTAGGCAAATTGTGTAAAATTAAGAGCTACAATAATAAAATAGATAAGAAAAATTGCTGAGAGTAACGGTTTAGCCAATACCTTTTTTGGATAACCAAAAGAGCCTAAAACAATAAGATGGTTTCGTGCAATGAGACGTGAAAGTGTTACAATTGCAGCAAATACTAGTGCTAAAGGGTATATCACCATCATACTGCTTGCAGCACTATAGATAAAGTAGAGAAACTCTCTATTAATACCTTCGATACTACTAATATGCTGGATAAAATCGATAAGTGTTACAACAAAAGTTAATGCCAAAAGAAGGAGCAAAAAGTCTTTTATGTACTGTTTGAATATATATAAATAGAGTCTCATTTCAGATAACTACCATCTCTTTTTGAGTATTTACTCTTTAATAGATTTATATCACTCTCCCTACTCCACGCCAAAGTAACCTCTTTGGCATACTCCACAAAAGCATCTAAAAGATTTGCCTCTTCACTTGCAAAAGGAGAGAGTACAAAATTTACGACCATACCTTTATGCTCAGGCTTTCCAATTCCTAAACGTAAACGGTAATACTCTTTTCCAATTGCTTCATCTATCGACTTTAGACCATTATGACCACCACTACCACCACCTATTTTAATTCGTAATGCACCAAATGGAAGATCTAAATCATCATGAATCACTAAGATATCGTTACTTTTTATCTTGTAAAAATTTGCAACAGCCTGCACACTTTTACCAGATAAATTCATATAAGTTGTTGGCTTTAAAAAAAGTAGATCTTTCGATTTATAGAGTTCACCAAAAAAGGATTTTTTTGTAATGTTACTATGTGGAAGTTCTTTAAGAAGTTTATCAATAACCATAAAACCGATATTATGGCGAGTAGAAGCGTATGTCGGGCCGGGGTTGCCCAATCCGACGATTAATTTCATGCTATTATCTTGCTTTAATTACACCACAAACAGATACATGTGGTTTATCCATCAGCTTACAGTTTGCTGGTGCTTCCATATCTCGAATTAATATAGAGTCATCTCTATCTAAGTCACTTACATCTAAAACGATCTTATTTGGTATATCCTCTATTTTACCACGAACACGAACTCTTCTTTTTGTAATAACTAAAACACCCTTGTTTTTAATCCCTTTTGGTACACCTACAGTCTCAATTGGAACTAAATAATCACTTACTGTATCTGGAAGTGCTACTCTTAAATCAACATGTAAAATCGCTCCAGTAACTGGATGAAGTTGATACTCTTGAACAACAACATTAAACTCTTTATCTCCCACTTTTACAGGGAATGCGAGTGTCTCTTTGTTTCTAACTGTTCTTACAAACTCTCCATGCTTAAATGCACAATGAACATTCTCTACACCATTAGCGTAGATGTTCGCTATTAGATAACCATCTCGGCGAAGCTTTTTAGCATTACTCTTACCGATACTCTCTCTAATAATACCTTCTAACATCATGTTTCCTTCTAATTAAATTGAGGGCGAATTATAACCAATTATTACTAACAGTTTGCTAAATTATCCTAATCTTTCCAAGATCTGATTAAATGAGTCCTCAAAAGCACGCAACCCTTCAGCTATTAACTCCGAATAGACCTCTTCCATATCGATACCATGCTTAGTAAGTTCTGCAAAGTAAGAGTCTATTGTATGCTCATCGATTGGTAAAGCTAACTCTCCTCGATTTCCACTCTTTTCATACGCTTCAATTGTCTCAATAGGTGCAGTATTGATACTATGTTTTGCACAAAGATTTGTAATATAGTAATCTTTTGGTAACTCTTGTCCCTCTTTAACTCCAGTACTTGCAAAGAGTGGTTTAATAGATGGCTCTTTAAAGCTTCGTACAATATTATATATCTTTGCAGCATTCATAATACCTGTTTTGGATCTCTCCAATCCTGCTTTTTCTAACTTATCATCAAGTTTTCTATCAAATCGACTCACAAAGATACTTACAACTCCCTCTACTCTCCCTTCATCGAACTGTTGAAACTCTTTTATTCCCTTTTGCATCGCCTCTACAGTCTTTATTGCTTGCTCAGGCGAGAACACAAGTGTTGCATTTACACTAATTCCTCTACTCATTAATGCTCGCATCGCTTCATATCCAGCCTCAGTTGCTGGAACTTTTATCATAACATTTGGCTCTCCAATCGCATTAAAGAGTCTCATCCCCTCCTCTATTGTACCCTCAGTGTCATTTGCTAAAAATGGATCTACCTCTATACTTATATACCCTTCATAACCACTATCATAGCAAACTCGCAATGCTTGAGCTGCAGCTTTGATATCTGCAACTGCTAATGCTTCATACTTCTCTTTTGCACTTTTCCCCTCTAGCTGCTCTAATTGCTCTTTATATGCACTTGAACTTGTTATAGCATTTGCAAAGATTGATGGGTTACTTGTAGCACCATCTATTATCTCATTGGCAATCATCTCTTTTAATTTCGTATCTATAAACTCACGCTCTATAAAATCTACCCATAAAGAGAATCCTATTCTATCATCAACCATCTTTATACTCCCATTTGTAGTGACTCCAACTTCCTATCTCCCCACCACCTTGGAGTGCCTCTTGAAGCTCATCTAAAAAGATATCCCTCTCCACAAGCACTGCACCCATCGATTGCAAATGTGGTGTTGGAACTTGGCAATCTATAAATTTATAATTTCTCTCCTCTAAGATATCACACAAAGCTTTGAGTGCTATCTTAGAGGCATCAGGTTTTAAAGAGACCATACTCTCGCCAAAGAAGGCTCTTCCCATTGCTATACCATAAAGCCCCCCTATGAACTCATCATCTTCATAGACCTCAACAGAGTGTGCAAAGCCCATATGGTGTAGCTTTGTATATGCCTTTTGCATCTTCTCAATCAGCCATGTCCCTTCGGCTTCCCTAATTTTAGCACACATTTTGATTGTATGCTTAAAATTATGGTCAAATTTTACACTATATTTTCGATTACGCAATACTTTTCGAAACGACTTTCGCACCTTTAAATTTTTTGGATAGAGCAAAAGCCTTGGATCGGGTGACCACCAAAGAATAGGATCATCTTCATTAAACCACGGAAAGATACCATTACGATAGGCTGTAAGTATCCGATTAGGCTCAAGCCCACCGCCATGAGCTAGCAGTCCCTCTTTTGCAGCATTGCGAGGATTAGGAAAAGTAAAGCTATACTTACTTAACTCTGGTATAAAGTAGTTTTCATCAAATATAGATGACATTAAGCCTCTTTAAACTCTAATTTAAACTTCTCTTTTGCAAAAGAGACTTTAACACTTCCACCACTCTTAAGACTTCCAAAGAGAATTTCATCACTTAATTTCTCTTTAACCTCTCTATCTAAAATTCTAGCTATTTCACGAGCACCAAACTCTCTACTTGCCATCTTTGCAATCTCTCTCTTTGCTGCAGGGGTCAATGTAATAGTAACTCTTTTGCCCTCTAACTGCTTATTAATCTTTGC
>JALWMN010000040.1 GCA_027083895.1 Campylobacteraceae bacterium | reverse complement strand
CAAAGTAGTTCTCTATAGCTTTTGCTTCACTATTATCTACTACAACAGCCTCTTTTAAGCCAAAGTTGCTTAGTAGTTTTGCCATAAGCTCTATGCCATGCCCATAGGCATTATCTTTTAAAACTGCAGCAATCTTCTCTTTTGAGCCACTTTTTAGGGCTAATTGGTTAAGATTATAGTATAAGTTATTTTGTGAAATTTTAATAGTTGCCATGTGCAATTGTAGCTAAAAAAGGGTTAAAATGGATTGGATATTCTATACAAAGATCGCTGCAGCGATAATCACAGTTGTCATTTTGTGGCTTATTATCAAGGAGCTTAGAGCAGCAGTTAAACGCGATAAGCGTGGTGAGAGATCAGGTAAGTGCGAGCTTGATTAATGAGACGACTAAAAGCAGAGTGGGAGAGACAAAATGTTGTTTTGATGGCTTTGCCAAACAAAAATACCGATTGGGTAGATGTTGGGCTAGAGGAGTCTGCTGGTGTTTTTCGAAAAATTGCCCAAGCGATTGGTTATTCGCAACTAGTCTACATGCTAGTAGATGATGCCAAAGAGGCAAAAAAGCACTTTTGTTCTACGCATAATATTATCTTTATTGAGGCTTCGTTTAATGATACTTGGACTAGGGATTATGGACCTTTCAGTATCGAAGAGAATGGAGTTAAGAGGTTGCTTGATTTTAAGTTTAACGGTTGGGGTGGTAAGTTTGAAGCGAGTTTAGATAACGAGGTGAATCGCTTTTTAAAGTCAAAAGGCTTTTTTGGCGGTGCAGAGCTTGAGAGTATTGATATTGAGCTAGAAGGCGGTGCTATAGAGAGTGATGGGCAAGGTACTCTACTTACTACAAAATCATGCCTTTTAAACAAGAATAGAAATGGCGGTTTAAGCCAAAATGATGTAGAAGAGATTTTAAGCTCTAAACTTGGAGCTAAGCGAGTATTTTGGGTGGAAAATAGCTACCTAGAGGGCGATGATACCGATGGGCATATAGATATGCTAGCTAGGTTTGTAAGTCCTGATACAATAGCTTATATAAAGTGCGAAGATAGTAGCGATAGCCACTACAAAAGCCTATTGGAGTTAGAGAGGGAACTTAAGAGTTTTAAACAGCCAAATGGGTCGCCATATAATCTAGTGCCACTACCATTTACTGAGCCAAAATATAAAGATAGTGAGCGGCTACCAGCTAGTTATGCCAACTTTTTAATAACCAACAAGGCTTTAGTTTTCCCAACCTATCAAAGCCCAAAAGATAAAGAGGCACAAGAGATTTTTAAAAAACTCTTCCCAACAAGAGAGGTTATTCCAGTACCATGCCTAAAGCTTATAGAGCAAGGGGGTAGTCTGCACTGCTCGACGATGCAGATTAGTTTTTAAATGCTTCAAGATTAGATGAAGTAATAAAAAGTGTAAAATGGATTTGACAAAAATCAGCCTTTGTTGTATAATGTATTAAACAAAAGGAAGCTCATGTTAAATAATCTAAGAAACACTTTTGTAAAGCAACTCTCAAATACCTTTTTAGAGTTTAAACGCTATATGCATACAAGTTTTGATATGAATGATAAGCTTATAGGCGTTTTAGGCT